>BNVA01000009.1 GCA_025997755.1 Spirochaetia bacterium
GGTTCGCAGCGCTTTTTTGAATATATCAAAATTGGGTGCGGTGAGTTCTGTTATAATCTGCAGTGCGCTTAATTCACTAATCATGTTTTCTCCGTAGCATTAGATCGGGCAAATCGACAATTATTGACGCAATACAGTACGCTATGGCAGCTTATTTACATAAGGCAAGGTTTAATGCGGCGGCGGGGGAACAACGCAGGGGCGGGCGTGATTTACAAGGTTATGTACGGTGCAAACTGGGCCGCGACACAACCGAATATATGAGGGGCGATACTGTAGCCCATGTTATTCTAGAGTTTTCGTGTGGAACAGCGGCTAATACCGCCGCTTCGTTTAGCGCCGGTGCGTGTGTAGAAGCATATACCCATGGTAAGCTAACCGAACATTTTTGGATTGGCGATGGGATTCCGGCGGCAACAGTTTTGATACAGAGCGAAAACAAAACACCACTGCAGACTCGTCAATTCAAAGACAGAATGGAAGCTCTCGGCGCTGTAGCTTACGAATCAAAAAAATCATATGTGCGCGACTTTACCGGCAAACTTGGTGTATGGAAACGTTATTCCGATTACAATCCATACCTAGAGGCGTTTACTAGGTCGGTAAGTTTTACGCCGCTTGTATCGGTTGACCGTTTTGTCTGCGATTATATTTTGGAAGATCGTCCTGTGGAAATTACCACGATGAAAGAAAACTTGGAATCGTACAAAGAAGCCGAGCGGCAGGCGCACGGCGCCGTTATGCGCATCGATGCGTTAAAAAAGATAACAGATAAAGCGGCGGACTGGCGCAACTACAAGTCCCTAATTCTAAAACAAGAATATTTAAAATTGTGCATCGAGCTTAATATCAAGAAGGCAGAGCAGGAACGCGAAACACAAAAACTAGAGAATGCGGAACAGAAGGTTATTTTCTTTGAATTAGAAATATCGAAAACCGAAAAACAAAAGTTGGATTGGGAAGGCACACGCGCAGAAACTATGGCAGCTCTTGCCGCAAATGATGCCCATAATCTTTACCGCCGAGCCTGTGAATGTATAGAGCGCATTAAAACTGAATTAGCAGAGCACCAAAAACAAAAATATAAATATGAAACGTCCAAAGCACAATGCGAGGCAATGCTGGGGCGGCCGCTTGAAGATGATCCTGAAAAAAACACTGCCGCTATCGAGGCGGCTGAACAGGAAGCGCGCAAAGAAAAAGAAGTGGCGGCAAATGAAAAAAATTTCGCCGCAGCGGAGTTACTCGAAGTTCAGACAGAATTGACAGACCTTGAAAAAGGCATATTTCGTTTTCCGGATGAGCCTACCGCGTTATGCGAAGCGCTGCGCAATGCCGGTATTGATGCGCACTTTTTGGCGGACACGGCGGAAATCACCGATATGGCTTGGGCAGACGCAATTGAAGGCTGGTTAAACACGCGCCGCTTTGCCCTGCTTGTGGAACCATCTCTTTTTCAGAAAGCGCTGGAAGTTTATAACAGTCTGCCCCGCAAAGTTGCCGGAGCCTTTTTGCCAAACCTTGAAAAAATGCGCGGCGCAAGTCCGCAAAAAAACACGTTGGCTGCTCTCGTACAAACCGAATCGCCATACTCTCGTATATATATCGATTATGTGTTAGGTGATGTTGTCTGCGCCGACATAGCTGCGCTTAAACAATTCAAAATGGCAGTTACAAAAGAATGTATGACTTACGGAAATCATACGGCAAACCGCATACGCGAAGAAGTATACAAGCGGCGCTATTTAGGACAAGCCGCGCGGCAGGAACGGCGGGCATTTCTTGCCGCGGAACAAGCGCGTTTAAAAAATGTGCTGGAAGAAGCTGCATCGCGTGAGGAAAAGGCTGCACAGCGTGAAGAAATTTACCACCGTGTTGCAAAAACCCTTATCGAGTTAAAATATTTATTTCCGGCTCTGGAATTATGCGATAAATTAAATGCCGACTTAATAGAGGCAGAAACGGAACGCAACGCTATTGATACGCAAAGTTTCCGCGATTTGGAAGAAAAAGTACAACACCTTAATGCCGATATAAAAAAAGCCGAGGAATCTATAACAAAGTATAACGTTGAATTTGGAAAGGTTAGTCAAATTGTAGAAAGTTCCCGTGCTGCGCTTACGTCTTTAACTGCGGCATTAGGCGAAAAGGAAACGGATATTCAAACATTTGCCGAAACACACGAAGATGTAATTGTGTCGTGCGAGAATTATGCCGACGAAAAACTTAAGGCGGCGGCACTAACCGATCTACAAGCGAGTTACGAATCCACATTGAAAGGTTTTATTAGCCGCGCCGAAAATCTACGCAAGGAATATCAAAATTTGGTGCAGGTTTACGACCGCGAATTTAATGCCCTGCTTTCGTTAGAGCCTGAAACTTCAGATGAAGCCGGATAGATTTTACGGCGGTTGGAAATGTCGGAATTACCGGCATACCGCGAAAAAATTGCAGGGGCGCGGACGGACGCCGAGCGTGAATTTAAAGAACACTTTATATCAAAATTGAATGAACGAATTGAGGAAGCCCGGATGAGTTTCCGTGAGATTAACGACATATTAAAAAATTTAAGTTTTGGCCGCGATCAATACCGCTTTAGCCTTGAGGAACGCAGCGATCGCCGCGGTCAAATTGAAATTATATGCAAGGCAGCCGCGATTCCCACCGAAGATGAAAGCCTCTTTGCAAAGCTTACCGATCCTGCGGAATTAAAAGCCGTCGAGGATTTGTTTGTCCGTATTTTAAACTCCAATCTTGATTCGCCGGAATTGCGGAGCTTATGCGATTATCGAACTTATTTTACTTATGATATAAAAATAAAAGAAACCGATGTATTTGTTTTGAAAGATAAACCCGTTGAATTATCACTTTCAAAAGTGTTACGCGAAAAATCGGGAGGTGAAACACAGACCCCGTACTATGTTGCCATTGCAGCGAGTTTTTACAGGTTTTACAAAGATCGTCCCGAAGAAACCGTGCGGCTTGTAATGTTTGACGAAGCTTTTAACCGTATGGATGACGAGCGAATCGGCAAGATACTCACTTTCTTTAAAGACTTGAATATTCAAATTATCAGCGCCGTTCCCACCGAAAAAATTGAGTCCATTGCTCCTTATATGGATCGCACAAATTTAGTTATTCGCCACGGTTTCGCGGCGCGGGTAAGAGACTTTCATGTTGACACGATGGGAAACTAAAATTGTTGAAACATTTATTAACCGTTATGCCGTTTCAAAAGCCGCATACGGCAAAGCCCTGCGGCTGCGCACGTTAAAAGTTTTTCCCGAATTTGATGCGGCGCCCCCAGACGAAAAGGAATCTTTTTTGGAAGCCGCCGAATCGCTCGAAAAGCGCGGAATTTTCACCTTGATCTGGCAAAAAAGGCGCAAACACGAAGCGTTAGCCGCCATTGATTGTATAAATAAGGGTGCGCTTTTTACACTCGCGGGAAGGACACCGCCTGAAATTTTAGCATCCCGCGCACGCGAAGCGGCGGCATCTTATGCGGTTGGCATAAACTCATGCCTTTTTTCAGGCATTGCAAATCAAATTAACCCTCGAGATGCCGAGCACGGCATCGACGAAGCGGCAGTACACGATTTTGCAAAACTCATAATGCAGATGTCTGCAACAAAGGTGTACTACGGCACAACCCGCGCCCTATCGGTATTGTTATACAACGATTCAAAACGACTCGAACACATTGTCAATCTTTTTAATAAGATACTAAATCGTGTTAAAAGCAAAGGCGTATCGGTTCCCGATATGTCATTTTTGGAACGTACATTTCCCGAAGCCTTTATTGCCGGAAAACTTATATTTACTTTTGGCGAAAACGAAATGCCGATTGAAAACACGGCAGGAAGTATTTTGGGATTTCCTCTTGAAACAGCGCAAAAATTTAGCGGTATATGCGTTATATGCAATGAATCTGACAAATATCAAACACACAATGTATTAACCGTAGAAAATAAAGAAACTTTTTACGCACTGGCATACACAAACAAATATTCATGTGTTTTATACACAGGCGGCTATCCGAACAAGGCGGTGAGCCTTATCGTTCAATTGCTAAGCCAATGCGGTTTTGACTTTTATCATGCCGGCGATCTGGACCCGGACGGTATCTTAATTTTGCAGGCAATTCAAAATATTGCCCAAAAAAATGTTACACCGGTGAATATGGATGCGGAAACTTTTAACCGGTATATAGAGCACGGAAGAAAATTGGAACCATCAATGTTAAGCTGCATAAATAGAATTAACCAAACAGTACGGTCAGTATCTGGTATGAAGGAATTAATCCGGTTAATCGAGACAAGCGGGCTTGGTATTGAACAAGAGATTATAGACTATAAGCTCTTTTGAAAAGGTTTGTGATCATGCGTTTGTCTTGTACTTTGGCTTGACAATTAGCAAATGAGATATTGACACAAGGAATGCCTATTGTTTTAGTATGTAAATTAAACGAAGTTTACTTCGCTTTTCATACATTTTATTGTGCTACTGCGAAATTTACTTAGTGTACAGGGAGTTATGTGCTATTAATTCCTGAACTTTTTAACCTAAATTAAGTGCCCCATCCTTGGCGGCACAAGCAAAATGCTAGGTCGGGCGGGCTTCGCCCTCGCTCCCACGCATTTCTACGCAGTTTTTTTATCGCGCACAAAAATGTCTGTAAACCTTTTGCGTTATATGACATAGGGCAAAAATGGTGTTGATTGCTAATTGAAAATAATATAAAATCACATTATGGACGTAATAAATCTCATTATTTAGGCCGTCTACGCACCTACTTTTATGCTTACCATTGGGTTTCAATTTTTGTAACCACCTCATAAGGTGTGACATTATTTCTTAACCGGTATTCAGGAGTATGAGCATGAAAAAAGTACGTCTTTCCCTCGCTTCTCAAATTTTGATGTTGTGTTTAGGACTGGTTCTTGTAATTTCGGTAACCCTTTCTATTATTTTTATGACCAACCTCAACCGTATGACAACGGATGATATCCGCGCTCTTTCCGGAGAAACGATGCGCTACCTTAATTCGGAGATACAGAACGCCCTTGCCCCTGCTATACAGATGACCGTCCTGACAGCTTCTTTCGCCGCCGAAATGGATGCCGTGATGTTGGATACCGTCCTTGCAGAAATGCTTACCACAGATGATTCCGTTTTTGAAATGTATTACGGAACTTCCCGTTCCCGATTTGAGGGCGGCAGCTTTATCACCGCAACCTCGTGGAATCCTTATGGGGATAACCCCAACTGGGATCAGGTTAAGCGGCCATGGTTCATCACCGCTATGGAACACCCCGGAGAAATAGTGATCACCGACCCTTACGAAGATTCCCAGACCGGTAAAACATGTATTTCCGTGGTCAAAACTGTGCAGAATAAGCTGGGAGCGATTGCCGGTGTTGCCGGAGTCGATGTATTTTTGGATGACCTTACCCGCATAGTTACAAGCCGTAGCATAACCGATGACGGGAATACCGTTCTACTAGAAGGCTCCGGGTTATACGTGGTACATACCGACCCCACTATGGTAATGACAGGCAATTTTTTCGATGACGCGGCGAAGCGTGGGCAGCCTGTAGATAAAGCGGTGATTCTATCCGGCGATATATCAGTGAACTTTTCCGGGGATAACTATATTTGTTCCGCGCCGGTTTCGGGAACCGATTTGTTTCTTGTATCATACGGATCATTGGTTACTATGCGAGCCAAATCTTTGGCTTTGCTGCGGTTTATCACTCTTATTGTTATTATACTTGCTGCGGGCGTCGCGCTTGTTACGATCATCCTTAGCCGCACCCTCACGATGCCCTTTAAGCAGCTTGCCGGTTCCTGCGCAGTTATTGCAGGAGGGGATTTAACCGCCGTTACCGCAGACTACACCTCCAAGGAAGCCTCCGCCCTTTCCGTTGGCTTTAATCAATTTGCCGACGGTATCAGCGCCCTGGTGAGGAATATCAAAGATTCGTCCGTCAGTATAGGGTGTGTAACCAAAGATTTAGCGCTTTACATTACCGATACCCATAAGATTATCGGGACGGTGAAAGAGGCGGTTGAAACGATTCGTGTTGAGGTGGGTCAAGAAAATGAAAAGGTTAATCAGGCGGAAAACGCGGTAAACCGGATTTCCGGCGAAATAGAAAACCTAAACGGGCATATCCGTCAGCAGAGTATACAGATAAGCGGAGCGTCGTCGGCGATTGAAGAAATGGTAGCGAATATACGCTCTATTGAATCGGATGCGGTAGCCGCGAATAAAGCGGTGCAGGAACTTGTGCAGTCATCAAAAGAAGAAAAGAAGCTGCTATCAGAGACGGCGGCGGCAACGAAATTGGTGGAGGAGGAATCGCTGGCTCTGGCGGAGATGAACAAGGTTATTTCCGATGTGGCAACCCAGACTAACCTCTTATCTATGAACGCGGCAATAGAGGCGGCTCATGCGGGGGAATCCGGCAAGGGTTTTGCGGTGGTTGCACAGGAGATCCGCAAACTGGCGGAAACCACAGCGGAACAGGCAAAAAGTTCAGGGCAGGCGCTGCTTTCCATCAGCAAAAATATCCAGTCCATAGCCATATCTTCCAGCTCGGTAGAAAGCGCCTTTGATATAATGATAAAGATGATCCATCAGATTGAATCAATAGCGGCGCACCTAAAGAATTCCACGCAGGAACAGGATATAGGTTCACGAAATCTGCTTAAATCCATTGCCGCGATTAACGGCATCACTAGTGCCGTTGAATCTGCGGCGGCGGCTATACAGTCAAGCGCTTCCGATACGACAGAAATCTGCCGTATGTTGACCGATTTGAGCTATCGTGTGGTTGATCAGGTTACTATGTGTGAAACCGGTGTAAAATCCCTAACTGCCAATGCGGATTCGGTGGTTAAGATTGCCGACCATACTAAATCAGGGGTGTTGGAACTGGATAAGTCGATCAATCCGTTCAAAGTACGGGCATAAGGAGTATTGCCCCCTTATGCCCGGTAAAAAAGTTTCACGTGAAACTTTTTAGCCCTTTTTGGCGATTATTCCACCGACTATTAAACCGGCCGCGCCGCCAATCATCATGAATATTGATTGTGTAACCTGCTTCGGTGTACTGCCAAACGCTTTTCCTAGACTGCCGGCGATTTTTCCGCCTACTGATTGACGGAATTCCACAAAGTTAATAATGCCGATTACGAGAACAACCAGCCCCACCACAGCAATGACTAATCCTATGAGTTTAGCCGTGCTGAATTTTTTTCTTCCCATGATTTACCCCTACTTAATGTTGATTTATACAAGTATATGCTAAATTCATTTTGTGGTATAGCATATTTTTCGGTATGTTATGGTATACTTTAAACATGGAGCCGGAGATTATATTCAGGCAGACAGCATTTAAGCATAACATAGCTGAAGCGGATATACGGTGGGCTGTTAAAACCGCCCGGTACGAGGAACTACTTGAAGGCTTCGATGATAAATACCTGTTGCTCGGCGCTGATACCAAAGGTAATATAATTGAAATTGTGTATGAAGCCTTTGGTGAAAACGGTATGAACATTTTTCACGCTATGAAATGCCGAAAAATGTACCTGTCCTTATTGAATTTCTAGGAGGAATGTATGGAACACCATAAAATCATGACAGAGGAAGAAGCGGAAGTCATGGACGATTTTTTTACCAAAAACACCATCATGCCGCACCATGGCAAACCAGGTGTTCTTACGCGCATGGGACTTCTTTCAGGCGAGCTTGACCCAGATGTAACTGAATATCTTCGCATCCAAGCCGCCGCCACCCACCGTACCCAGGCACAAATCGTCAGCGAGTTGGTACGTAGGGAGTTAAAAGCGGCAATATAGCCGCACCCTAAACACAGTGCCGCTGTCCGTGCTTTCTGCCGAGATTGCTCCGCCGTGCGCTTTGACGATAGCTTCCGCGATTGTTAGTCCGATGCCGGAGCCGCCGGTTTTCCGGCTGCGGGATTTATCTGTGCGGTAGAACCTGTCAAAGATATGAGGCAGTTCATCTTTGGGTATCCCGATTCCGGTATCGGCGATTGAAACTTCGCATAAGGGGATGCCTTTTTCGTCTTGTGCCTGCCGTCCGCTAATTGTAACGCTGCCCTTGTCTGTGTATTTAACCGCGTTTGAAAGAATATTAAAAAATACCTGTTTGATCCTGTCATAATCGGCGCAAACCGGGAGCGGCGGTAAATCGCAGATAACCGCAATATTTTTTTCTTTAGCAGCCTGTTCAAAATTCACGGCAACTACGGAGAGTAAGCCGGACAGATCAAACTTGATTTTATCAAGCGTGATATTGTGCCACTCAATATTTGTTAAAACGCTTAAATCTTCTACCAGTTTTGTAAGCCGTCCCGTTTCTTCGCGGCAGCTTGCAAGGCGTTCCATTGTAGGTGCCCATACACCGTCGAGCATCGCCTCAAGGTTTCCCTGCAAACAGGTGAGCGGGGTGCGTAATTCATGCGCTACATCAAATGTTAATTGTTTTTGCCGTCTGTCGGCTTCCTGCAATCCGGCTGCCATACCGTTTAGCGAATCTGCTAATTTGTGTAATTCCGTAGTGTGATAATTGCCGGAAAGACGTACATCAAAATTGCCGTCCGCAATACTACGCGCCGCCAGCGCCGCCTTACGCACGGGGCGGGCAATGCTCAACGCAATCAGCACAGAAAGAACAATGCTAACAAAAATAAAAAAGCCGCTTACAAAAGCCAGTATTTTATTCAAGGAGCGCAAAAAATCTTTTTCCGTTTCGCTGTAAAAATAAGGTCTGTAGGTTTCTATTTCTATAATGCCTACCTGCGTCCCCCTGAACATTAAAGGATAACTCTCGCTGTGCAATCCGCCTGTAAGACGGTATTCATTTTCCATTCTTGACGTTATATCATTTATGACCTTGTTACATTCCTGCATATCGCAGGATCGCGCATCCCAAAGCGGTATGTTATTTTTATCCTTTACAGTTACTATATAACCCTCGTGTGTAAAAACCATTCCCACAGCCTCTACCGACATCAAATCAAACTCACCGGTAAAAGGGTTATACACGTCGGCCACGGCACGCTGTATTTCCGCGCTGCGCACCTCGATATTGTTTTTTGCAAAAACGGAAAACATACTGCCAACATAGTTATTTACCACAACGGTCAACAGGAAAAACGAGGCGCTCATAAACAATGCGTAAGTTAAGCTCAATCTATTCCGTAAGCTAATCATTTTTAAACCTGTAACCCATTCCGTAAACCGTCAAAATATACTGAGGCGTTTTTGGGTCATCTTTGATTTTAGCCCTGAGCTTTTTTATATGCGTATCCACAGCGCGGTCAAAACCGTCAAAATCTTCTCCAAGAGCGCGTTCTATTATTTCATCGCGGGTAAATATTTTTTCGGGTCGTCCGGCAAGAAGCGATAAAATTTTATATTCTTTCGTGGTAAGGTTTATCTCTTCGCCGTTTTTAATCACCGTTCTGTTTTCCGTATTGATGATCAATTGATTATTTTTGCGGGGGTACGTCTCCCCCCTGCCTTCAAACCTGCGGTTTTCCGGCACCCCCCTCTCGTGCCTCCTTAACGCAGCCTTGACCCGTGCCGCAAGTTCGCGCGGACTAAAGGGCTTGGTGATATAATCATCTGCACCGATGTTAAGCCCGTGTATGATGCTTGCCTCGTCAACCTTTGCGGTCAGCATGATAACAGGAACAGACAAATCAAAACCCGCCGGAGCGGGGGCACGGATTTTTTTGCAAATCTCCTCGCCCGATAAATCCGGCAGCATTAAATCAAGCAGCACAAAATCAATTTTGTGTGTTTCTAAAAACGCAAGCGCGGTTTTTCCATTTCTTGCGCATAACGTTTCAAAGCCCGCCGCGTTCAGGTAGGATTGCACAAGCTCCAGTATTTTTTCTTCGTCATCAATGATTAAGATCATAGGGGCTTTTATCATATTTATTTTTCCAACAAGGTTTTTACATAATTTTCATCTGTGCCGAGTCTTGCGGCGGTTTCGGAAATGCTCATTCCGCTATCCATTAAGCGTTTCACCAGTGAACCCATCGCTTCGCCAACTTCAATTATATGACCGTCCGGATCATAAAAACGCACGACACGTTGTCCCCAAGGCTGCTCCATAGACGGGTGGATTAGTTCGAGTTCCCCCAGTTTACATTCAAAGGCATCGAAATCTTCCGTTTCAAAAACGAGCTCGGCTGAGTGACCGCGAAACACCACATCACGTCCGGCAATAAACCATTGCCGCCATGTGTTAAGCGTTTGCAAAGCAAGACCGCTGGTTAAAGTAACATTCGCACCAAAATCTAGCACTACATCCAGTCCCAAAACATTTTTATAAAATGTTTTTGATTTTTCCATATCGCTAACCGCAATACAAGTACACTCATATTTCATGGCTTTAAATATACCATTTTTTACATTATTAGTATTTACCATATTTTTTATTGGAAATACCAACAAATATCTAAATTCCCTTTTTTTCAATTACCGTCAACTTCTTGAAATTCAGGGAAACCAGCAATACCGATAAAGCACAGGCAAGCCCATCGGCAATCGGCCCGGCGTAGAGAACGCCGTTAAGGCCAAAAATCATTGGGAGTACAATCAACAGCGGAAGCAGAAAAAAACCCTGCCGCGATAATGACAGCATAATTCCCTGCCGGGCGTTGCCGGTACCGGAAAAGTAATTGACCGACAAAGGTTGTATGCCGTAAATGCACACCATGAACATAAATATCCGCAAATAACGCTCCGCAAACTCAAAGTATAGTTCATCACCTACACCAAAAATACTGATAATAGGCCGGGGAAATAATTGGAACGCAAGAAAGGCCGGCACGCTAATAGCAATTGTAGCCACAAGCGCTGTTTTGTACGTTCCTTTTACTCTCCCGTAATTCTTTGCTCCCATATTAAACCCAAGAATAGGCTGACAGCCCTGGGCAATCCCAACAGAAAAAGCGATCAATATGCTATTAAGTTTGGCAATAACACCCGCAACCGCAAGGGGTATATCGCTGCCATATGTTGCAAGTGCGCCATAATGGGTAAGAGTATTATTCATAACAATATTAACCACCATCATAATACTATGATTGATACAATTAGAGGTTCCGAGTCGGGCAATAGCAAGGACATACTTAAACCTGACACGCAACGAAGAAAACCTAATCTTAAACGCCTTAAAGCGCGGGAAATACCGAACACACATCAGGAATGAAACAACCTGTCCGGTAACCGTTGCCGCCGCCGCTCCTTGAATACCCCAATGGAATACAAACATGAACAACCAGTCCAGAAAAACATTCAATACCGCACCGGCGGCATTGCACATCAAAAAATACGATGGGCTTCCATCGGCACGAATAAGTTGACTTCCCGCTTGGGTGAACAAGAAAAACGGAATTCCAATCGCCGTTATGCTAAGATATAATTCGGCATAGGGGAATACATTATCCGTAGCCCCGCACAGCATAAGTAAGGGGGTCTTAAACAGAAACACTATACCCATAAGTAAAATGCCACAGATAGAAAAAAGAGTAATTCCTGTACCTACAAACTTCTCTGCATCGTCCTGCTTTTCGGAACCCATCGCAATATTGAAATTTGAAGCGGCCCCAACGCCAATTAACTGTGCCAATGCGGTAGTAAGTGTAGTAAGGGGAAACGCAACATTTGTTGCCGCATTTCCCAGCATACCGACAACCTGTCCAATGAATATCTGGTCGGTGATATTATAAGCAGCGCTGACAAGAAGGCTGATTATAGAGGGAACAGCAAATTTTCTGATTAGCCCGGTGATAGGGGCATACCCAAGGGGATTTTTTGCAACTTCACCGACCATAGTTTCGTTTCCCATTTTCATAGCTTATTTACTCCTTTTCTATAATACTATTTTTATTCAACGAACAACGGGCAGCGTTTTCTTCCATTTGCAACAATGAGTTATAGATAGTTTCAAGACTATTTTTATCAATATTCTTTATAAGAAGTTCATTGAAACGAATCAACTCGCGTTCTACAGCGGGCCAATGTTTTCGTGCGGTGGTTGTTAGAAAAACTTTATTTTGCCGTTTATCATGTTGATCTTGCACCCGCTTTACATATCTTTTTTTCTCCAGTGAATTTAAGGCGCGGGCGGTTGCCGCCTTGTCAACGCATATAAGCGTAGAAAGTTCCTCCTGCGTTATACCGTCATATTTCTGCAACGCCGCAAAAAAGGGCTGTTCTGCCGTTGTAAGATTATGCTTACTAAGTGCTACGCTTAGATAGGACTGACTTTTTCTGTACAGAACCGTTATAAGCCTAATTAAGCTCTTTTTCATGCCAACCACCTTGAAAAAGAGTATAACATATATTAGTTGAGTTGTCAACAAATATATGTTATTTATTTATTCCAATTATCAAGTAATTATTTTATATTTTAATCAATAAGCAAAAAAGCAAATCTGTTGGTAATTTCATTATTGTCTTTAACCACTTGAATTGGATACCCAACATTATGAGCAGTCTGATATACATCAATACCCATAGCATCAGCACCGGGTCTGGATTTATCTTTATGGATACATTTTATACGGGTACCTTCGGCTATACAATCTTTGCAAAAAACACATGAACTATACTGTAATAAAAAAGTTTTATAATTCCCCGCAAGAAATATTGCCCTTTCCAATTCAGAAAGCCTTGATACCAATTTGTAGGTATCATCGTTATTCATCGATTGTATAGAAAAATGAAAAATAATAGCGTTTTCATATTCATAAATCATCTTACGGCATTCCTCAACCGAAGGTACTGCGGGGGGACAACTGCCGTTCTTTCCATAATTTTTACAGCCAAATTGACAGCGGAACCTAACCCATTGCGCAACAATAATATTTTCCCGAGGAATTATCCATTTATAATCAGTAAAACAATGTTCTTTTATGATTTTATCAATTTGGTCTTTGTTATCCATATTTGCATCTCTATTTTCATAATAATATTATAATCAAGAAATTTTGTCAACCAATCTTAGGGCAAATGTCGCATAACATACACTATACGCTGCACCAGCAGCAGCGGACACTTCATATACAGACAGAGCGTCCGTGCGCGGCGATACTGGTACTGCATATTGTTGAATCTTCCCGAAATGAAGTATAATATTATCAAGATGAAAGAGAAAATTGCCCACCTTTCGATTGACGTTGACTCAGCCTCTGCGAGTCTTAAAAGTCTAACAGACCGCTTTGAGTCAAATTATGCACAATATATGAGCAATTCCTACGACGAATCGAATACACGGACTGATTTTATAGACAGGTTTTTCGAGTTGTTGGATTGGGATGTACGAAACGAACAGGGCTTTTCAGAAATTTACCGTGATGTAGTTCGGGAAGATAAGGTCGTAATTAATGGACAAACAAAAGCACCTGATTATTCATTTCGTGTTGGTGGAATAGTAAAATTTTATGTAGAGGCAAAAAAGCCTTCTGTAAATATAAAGGAAAATACAGAACCGGCATATCAAGTTAGACGTTATGCATGGACAAAAAAATTACCGTTATCAATTCTTACCGATTTTGAGGAATTTGCGATATACGATACCCGTATAAAACCAAATTCAAATGATGCCGCATCTGTAGCACGTATTTTTTATTGCACATTCCGTGAATATGAAACCAACTTTGATTTTATTTACAATACATTTTCAAAAAACGCAATTCTTAAAGGAAGTTTCGATAAGTATATTGACGAGAATAAAAACAAAAAGGGAACGAGTGAAGTAGATAGCGACTTGCTTTCGACAATTGAATCATGGAGAGAACAACTCTCAAAAAACATTGCAATACGAAACAACGAAATTTCAATTTACAAACTAAATACCGCCGTTCAAAAAATTATTGACAGAGTAATATTTTTGCGCATAGCCGAAGACAAATCTATTGAAGATGAGGCAGTTTTAAAAACGGTAATTCAGACTCAAAACATTTACGAGAAATTAAATCTTCTTTTTGAAAAAGCCAATGTAAAATATAATTCAGGACTTTTTATAAGTGATGAGTGGCTTCTCCATTTAAACATTGACGATAAAATATTAAAAGATATTATCGAAAATCTTTATTACCCAAAATGTCCCTATGAATTTTCTGTCCTTCCAATCGAAATACTCGGCAACATTTACGAAAAGTTTCTAGGAAAAGAAATCAGCTTTAGAGGAGTAAAAGGCGGACATACTGCGATCATCGAAGATAAGCCAGAGGTTAAAAAAGCCGGAGGCGTATTTTACACGCCGCAATATATTGTGGACTTTATTGTTAAAGAAACTATCGGAAAAGCCATAAACGGTAGAGCTCCGATAGATGTTGCAAATTTAAAAATTTGCGACCCTTCATGCGGCAGCGGGTCTTTTCTTGTTGGGGCATACACTTATCTATTAAATTACCATCTAAATTATTATTGCCAAGAAAAAAATATTAAAAATGCTTTAAAAAACGAAAAAATATACGAAACAACAAATAAAAACCAAGGCACTAATTATAAACTTACAATAACAGAAAAACAAAAAATCCTTTTAAACAATATCTATGGAGTTGATATAGACAGTCAAGCTGTTGAAGTAACAAAATTAAGTTTGTATTTGAAACTTTTAGAGAATGAAACAAAAGAAGCGGAAGGCCAACTGTTTAAGCACAGCGATTTAGCCTTATTACCTTCGCTTGAAAATAATATCAAATGCGGAAACAGTTTAATAAGTACAGATTTTTACGACAAAAAAGATACTTTTAATTTTGATGTAGAACAACAGAGAAAAATAAATGCTTTTGACTGGAAAGAAGAGTTTTTAGATATATTTAAAAATGGCGGTTTTGATATTGTTATTGGTAATCCGCCGTATGTTAAAGAATATACCTCGCGTGAAATTTTTGAAGATATTAAAAAATCACATTTAGCTAAATATTATGAAGGCAAAATGGATTTATGGTATTTCTTTGTCTGCCATGGAATTGATATTTTAAAGCCAACCGGAAAGTTAGGGTTTATCGCACCAAGTAATTGGATAACTAATTCGGGGGCTTCGATTTTACGAAATAAACTCATGACAGAATCCAAAATAGAAAATTATGTTGATTTTGGCGATTTTATGGTTTTTGCAGAAGCAAGCATACAAACCTGCGTCTTTATTCTAAACAAACAACTTGCACCGGAAGGTTATACAATAACATTTAACAAAGTGCTTTCAAAAAAAATAAGTGCAACAGAACTTATTGCATATTTAACAAATAAGCAAACCACAAAAGACGTAAGCTCTACAAGTGTTTTAATAAATCCTGCAATTATGAAAGATGGATTGATAAACTTTGTAGGGAATGATAACGAAAAAATACTGCAAAAAATTGCAGGTCTTGCAAATTATACTTTTAATGAAAAAGAAATTGGCGCAGGAATAGACATACATCAAGATTTTGTTACAAAAAAACATTTAGAGATATTGAAAGACACATCTATTAAAAAAGGTGATGGAATTTTTGTCGTCAATACACAGGAAAAAGCAAACTTAAAATTGACGCAAAAAGAAAATGATATTGTAAAACCTTATTATACTACAGCGCAATTAAAAACCTATTTTGGTGATACAAATAATTCTCATTGGGTTATTTATTCAGATTTATCCGTTAGACAAGACATTTCAAAATACCTAAATATCAAAAAACATCTTGATAAATACAAAAAAATTATAACTTCAGATTTTGCACCGTATGGCTTACACAGGGCACGTGAGCAAAAGTTTTTTGAAGGCGAAAAAATAATATCTCTGCGAAAAACGCCATACCCACGTTTTACATATACTGATTTTCCTTGTTATGTTTCACAATCATACTATGTATTAAAACCACAGAATATAAATTTAAAATATTTATTGGGAATTCTAAACTCACGCCTTATGCATTTTTGGCTTTATAACAGAGGTAAAAAACAAGGCGAGCAATTACAGGTTGATAAAGAACCATTATTAGCCATTCCCATGTTTATAGGAACAGACGCTCAGCAAAAAGAGCTAATTGATCTTGTTGACAAAATGCTTATGCTGCTCAAACAAGAACATGAGACAGCAGACACCGATTCAAAAAACATAATACAGCGCACTATAAAAGCCGCACAAAAAATGATTGATAAAGCGGTGTATGGTTTGTATAGATTGACGGAGGAGGATATAAAGGCGGTGGAGGGAGAAAAACAATGAAAGAGCCTGAATTAGAAACTGCAGAGAATATGGTGGCAAAAATGGCAGAAGCATTAGCAAGTAATGACGCAGGGAAAATCTACTGTGAAGAAAGACGACAGGATGCGATAATAGTCTGTGAAACTGCACGGCAACAACCAATAAAAATAAAGCTAGAGTATGAAAGCCGAATAAAAGCCTTAAAAACGGTATCGGACATGGTGACGAGGACATCGGAAAAAATACAGAAAAAAGGAGTACAGATGAAAAACAATATCAACATAAAATATCAAATATTTATAGGTTCAACCTATGAAGATTTGAAAGATGAGAGGGAATGTATAATATGGGAAATACTCAAGTCAGAAAATATACCTGTCGGCATGGAAAATTTTAGTGCCTCAAATGATAGGGGATGGGATACAATACAAAAAACGATAGATAGTTCAGATATTTATATACTATTATTGGCAGGTCGTTATGGTTCAATAGATGAAGAAACAAAACTAGGTTGGACGGAAAAAGAATATGACTATGTAAAGGAAAAAGGAATACCTGTTCTGATATTCATACGTGAAGATAATAGTATTACAGCTAATCACCTTGACACAGACTTCAAGAAAGAAAAGTTAGATTTATTCAAAACTAAAGTCAGCGGAATAACGGGACATTTAAAAGAGAACTGGGAAACCAAAAATGATTTAGCAACTAAAGTTATCCATGCTATTATCAAACAAATTAAAATATTTGAAAAAGATTTTGAAAATAGTCATGGGTGGTATCGACATATCGAGGGGAGGGGAAACAATGAAAAAACTTAAACTATATCTTGATACTTCCATTATTAGTTATCTTGATCAACAAGATTCCCCTGAAAAAATGGAAGAGACGCATCGATTTTGGGATCAACTAAAAGACGGAGTGTATTCTGTTGTTCTATCTGATGTCGATATTATCGAAATTGATAGTTGTGAAGAAGAAAAAAGAAATAAATTAAAAAATTATTTAAAAGATATAGAATACGAATTGATAAAATCAGAACCAAAAGCTGTTGATATTGCAAGCCGTATTGTTGACTTAGGTATTCTAAAACAAAAAAGTTTTGATGATTGCCGCCATATAGCAAATGCCATCGTAAGCGGCTGTGACGCAATTGTTTCGTGGAATTTTAAACATATTGTAAACCATAAAACGATGATAGGTATAAAAGCCGTTACTGCGCTTGAAGGGTATAGCGATCTCTTATATATCCCCGCCAAGCCTAATAGAAGGAGAATAAAATGATACACTATGACATTCCAAAGCCTAAGCTGAGTCATAATTTTACTCTTGATGACATTCATAAAATACGTGAGTGGAATTATGAACGTCTTAAAGATGCAACTGTAGAGGAGCAATTAAACGATATTCACAAACGCGCAGAGCCGCTAATCTTAGAATTGAATGTGCAAAAAAATTCGGAAATAATCATACAAAATAACAAGAGGAATGTTGCAACAGCAGATTGATGCTGTGGATTCGCGGATGTCTTGGCAAAAATGGATAAATCCTGTATGTTTTCCTTAGTTGAACGTGTTACGGAGGTGTTGTAATGGACAGACGTGAATTTTTAAAGAAATCGGCCGCTCTGGGCTTTGGCGCGGGGCTGTTTTTTATGCCCAAGGGCTTGCGGGGCGCTGTTGAGCTTGCCGCCCAGGAAAACAGGTATCCCGACTTGATAGCGCTCAAAGGCGGGACTCCCCGAACCATGTTCGAGCGGGGGATGCGGGAAATCGGCGGCATGGGGCGCTTTGTTAAAAGCGGGCAGACCGTGGTTATAAAACCCAATATGTCCTTTGACCTCGCGCCGGAATACGCGGCAAACACCTCCCCTGAACTGGTGGCGGCGGTTGTCCAGCAGTGTAAAGACGCCGGGGCGCGGCGAGTCCTCATTATCGACCATTCCCTTGCCCATTGGGAGCGGGCTAGCAAAAACAGCGGCATCCTTGAAGCGGCGAAAAACGCCGGCGCGGTCTATGCCCAAGCCGAGAAAGAAGGCTACTACCAAAAAGTTCCTGTGAACGGTGGTAAGCGGCTGAAGGAAGTAGCGATACACGAAGCCCTTCTGGAAGCGGACGTATTCATCAACGTGCCGGTACTAAAACACCACGGCGGCGCGGGCGTTTCAGGCTCAATCAAGAACCTCATGGGCTGCGTTTGGGATCGGAGAACCTATCACTCAAACGGACTCCAGACCTGTATCGCCGACTTTCTCTACGTCAAAAAACCAAACCTCACCATTGTTGACGCATACCGTGTATTGACCAGAAACGGACCCGGCGGCGGGAACCTTGCCGATGTGAACCAGATGGGATCGATGATCATATCGCCGGACATAGTGGCCGCGGACTCGGCTGCCTTTGCCCTGGTAGGCCGAAGCCAGGGGCAGGTCGAGTATGTACGCATCGCCTCGGAAGCGGGCTTTGGGCAGATGGATCTTTCCAAACTGAAAATCTCCCGCCTAAACGTGTAATGGCGCTCAAATCACGGGGACGTAAAGTCCCCGCCATCACCCGTTTTCTCATCGCCCTTGCGGTGCTGGCTTTTTTTGTCTACGCCTACCTTTCGCCCCGCCTCGACTCCAACGGCATACTGGCACTGCTGGTCAAGAGGCAGTTTTCCGCCGCACTTTATGGGATCGGTCTTGCGGGCATTGTCCTTGTCATTCTCGCGCTCACCCTGATATTCGGTAGGCTCTATTGCAGCGTCCTCTGCCCTCTGGGTACCGTGCAGGAACTTTTTTGGCGGATTGGAAAACTATTAAGAAGGGGGAAGGCTCCCCCTCGCTCCAGCCACTCAAGCGGGTCTTCCGCTGCCCCCTCTACGGGGGACTCCACCCCCCGTAACGCCCCCCGCCTCTTTCGCAGGGGCTATGCGGTTCCGCCTAAGGCGCGTTATGCGGTGCCGCTGCTTGTTGCTGCGGGGGTGGTTTTTTCCTTTACCCCGCTCATGGTGATCTTTGACCCCATCTCTATCTTCGGTCGGGGAATGGGCGTACTGCGGACTTTGATCTCAGGAAGCGGCGCGGCGGTCTTTACGCTGATCCTAGCCGTTCCGCTGATTCTTATATTGATAGCCGCTTTGTTACGCGGCAGGGCTTTTTGCAACTGGTGTCCTGTGGGCGTAACCTTGGGTCTGTTTTCGTCAGCAGCGCCCCTTGGCGTGAAGGTCTCCCCGCACTGCATCTCCTGCGGACTCTGCGAAAAGAAATGCCCCGCAGGCTGCATTGATTCAAAAGCAAAGCGCATAGACAGCGAGCGTTGTGTGCTGTGCTTTTCTTGCACCTCAGTCTGTCCCACGGGAAACGCGGTTTATGGGGTGCGGGGCAGGGCGGCGGTTTCAGGCGAAGCGCGGCGCGTCTTTTTGAAAGGAGCGGGAAAAGCCTCGCTTGTATGCGGCGCAGCTTACCTTTTAGCGCCGATCCTCAAACTGTCCCCACAGCCGGTTGACGCGGCGCTTGCAAATCTGCCTAAGGGCGAAACGCTCCCCATACTGCCGCCTGGGGCAAAAAATCTGATTCATTTCACTTCCCGCTGTATAGCGTGTCATGCCTGTGTCGCGGCCTGCCCTGCCAACATCATCACGGCGAAGGATGACCCGCACCCTCATCTTGATTACAACGGAGAAGCAACCGCCGCCTGTCAGTTCAACTGCATCGAATGCGGGCGGGTCTGTCCCACCAAGGCCATTACCCGCCTCACCCTAGACGAAAAACACCGGACACGGATAGCCCTGTCCACCCTCTACTTTGAACGCTGCGTGGTCAACACCAAGCATGAATCCTGCGGCGCCTGTGCAGAGGTCTGCCCCACCGGGGCGCTCACCATGGTCGCCTACAGCGAGCCGGGGATTCCCTTTCTCACCAGACCCATATATGATGAGCGGTACTGCATCGGCTGCGGCGCTTGTCTCGCGGCCTGCCCCGCCGAGCCCCGGGCATTTACCCTCGCGGCGGTGCCGGAACATAGCCGGACGATTGGATCGCGTCCGCTTGAAGAAGCCGGCGATGAACTGTGGGTGGAGAGTGCCGGCGAGTTTCCGTTTTAACGTTTAATTGCTTTATAGGAGTTGATATGCATTTAGGAGCAGGAGAGATTGCGCTGCTGATTATACTAGCGCTGGTGCTGTTCGGCGCGAAACGGCTGCCCCAGGTGGGCAGAGCCGCCGGGGAAGCGATACGGGAATTCAAGTCCGCATTCAGCGGCGTGGGCAAACTGAAGGACGATGTTGTTGAGATGGACGGCGTCCGCACAACCGACGCCGAAAAACAAGCCGATGGCGAAGGAAACGGAAGTAAAAGCGAGCAGCGCTGACGACGGCACGATCTTGAACGAGTGGACTGAACACCTTGAAGAACTTCGCCGCAGAATCATCGCTATACTGGCGGTGTTCACCGTTGTAACCGTCCCCGCCTTTGTTTTTTCCGATTATTTGGCGGCTTTTCTTATGTCGCCGGCAGCGGATATGGGCGTTGTGCTCTACACTTTCGACCCCGCCGAAAAATTTCTGGCCTACCTCCATCTTGCGGTGTGGACGGGTGCGGTCGTCTCGGCGCCGTTCTGTCTTTTGCAAATCGGCTTCTTTGTTTGGCCCGCCCTTAAGGGGAAAGAGCGCCGGTGGACGGCGGCGGCGCTTGCCGTCGTGCCTGTGCTGTTTATTGCCGGGGCTGCCGCGGCTTACCGCTTTCTTTCGCCCACAGTTCTACGCTTTTTTCTGGGCTTCAGCTCAGGCGACGGCATCCAGCCGCTCTGGGGCTTCAAGGAATACTTAGGTCTGCTATTCGCCTTGATGCTTGCTGCAGGCCTCCTTTTAGAGACACCGCTCCTGCTGCTAGCCGCATTCGCCTTAGGTCTTGTAACGCCGAAAACAGTTGCCCGCTTCCGGCCCCACATCATCTTCCTAATCTTTCTTGCCGCCGCCCTTTGCACCCCGCCGGATGTCATTTCTCAGTTAGCCCTCGGCGTACCCCTGTATTTACTTTTTGAGCTGACCCTATTTATCGGGCGGTTTTTCACAAAGCGGATATGATTCTGAAAACTATGGAACTGTTATTTATCATGTAAGCAGAGATTCGATAGCGATAGAAGCGCGAGAAACGGTCAAAAAGAATTCAAACGGAAATGTTTATTTTTGGAAAGGATACAAATTGCATCTTGATGTAAGCGACTTAGATTTTCCGTTAAACGCAATAAAAATCTAAGATAATACTTGACAATATGATAGTATATATGCTATCATAGATAAATGGATAAAGATGATCTGGCTAATCCAAATAATGTAAAATTCGATGATTTATTGCACATCTGTCGTAAAACATTTGGAGAACCAAGAATTAGAGGAAGTCATCACATTTTCAAAATGCCATGGCAAGGAGATCCCATAATAAACATACAAAAAGACGGCAATATGGCTAAACCTTATCAAGTTAAGGCGGTTGTAAAGGCTATACAAAAAATTGAACAAGAATCTAAAGAAACGGAGGAAAAACAAAATGGCAAAAAATAATTTGATAGACAAATACACATATCGCGTTGAATGGTCGGAAGAAGATAATGTACATATTGCGCGGTGTCTGGAATTTCCGTCCTTAATGGCTCACGGCGAAACATCTTTAAAAGCATTGTCTGAAATCGAAAATGTAGTAAAAGAATCAATTGAATGGATGAAAAGCGAAAATGAACCTATTCCGGAACCATTTGGATTAACCCGGTTTAAAGGAAATTTAACGCTTCGCGTTCCAAGCGAAATTCACAGAAATTTAGTAATCAAATCTGTCGAGGAAGGAGTTTCTGTAAATCAATACATTCTGTCAAAAATATCATAGAAAAATATTTATTCATTGAAAAAATTAAAAACCACTTGACAAAATATATATTATGGTATATACCAAGATTAGGTGGTAAATTTATGCAAACAGCTCGTTTATTTGTTAATGGCAGAAGTCAGGCGGTAAGACTTCCCAAAGAATATCAATTTCAGGGGGAAGATGTATATATACAAAAAGTAGGAGATGCCGTCATTCTGTTTCCCGTTGATAAAGAATGGGAAACATTTTTACATGGATTAAACAGTTTCTCGGATGATTATTTATCTGAGGGTAGGGATCAGGGGGTTAATCAAGAGAGGGCGGAATTATAATGTACATGCTTGACACTAATATTTGTATATACATTATAAAAGGGAAAAGAGAACAAGTATTAAAACAAGTACAAAATAAGAAAAAGAATGGATTGGCTATATCAACAATCACCTTGGCGGAACTGGAATATGCAAATGAGAATAGTATGTATAAAGAAAAGAACAAAATCGCTTTAATGGAATTTCTAACGATTATAGATATAAAGCAATTTGATGAAAAGGCGGCAAAGGAATATGGTATAATAAAAAAAGACTTAAAAGACAAAAATTGTTTGATAGGATCATTTGATATGTTAATAGCCGCACATGCTAAATCATTGGGATTAATTTTAGTAACAAATAACACAGATGAATTTGAAAGAGTAAAAAAATTAAAAATAGAAAATTGGGTGTAAGTGCCAATTTTACGAATTAAAAAACGTCTGCTGCCAGAGATCGCCTGAGGCATCGCTGGGCATACGCCAATCACCACGGGGCGACAGGTTGATTGTGCCGACTTTAGCGCCGTCCGGCATACATGAACGCTTGAATTGTTGTGAAAAAAATCTTTTGTAAAAAACTTTGAGCCATTTTAAAATTGTATCTTTCGTATAAACACCATTAAAAGCATATTCCGCCAGAAACAAGATTTTTTCAGGTTGAAAGCCCCATCTAAGCAGATGGTAAAGAAAGAAGTCATGCAGTTCGTAATGACCGACTAACTCTTCGGTTTTTTGAACGATTTTCCCGTCTTCCGGCGGCAGTAGTTCCGGGCTTACCGGTGTGTTCAAAATATCACGCAGAATGGCGGAGGTTTTTTTACCGCCTATAATGACCTCATCATTATTTTTACCGGCTTCATCGGCAAACCATTCAACAAGATATCGGACAAGCGTTTTCGGAATCGAGGAGTTCACCCCATACATCGAAATATGATCCCCGTTATAGGTTGCCCAGCCTAACGCAAGCTCGGAGAGGTCGCCGGTACCGATAACTAGTCCGCCGGTTTTGTTTGCTAAATCCATGAGTATTTGTGTGCGCTCTCTGGCTTGTGAATTTTCGTAGGTTACATCATGGTCTTTTTCGTTTTGCTCTATGTCGGAAAAATGCTGCCTAACCGCTTTTTCTATATTGATTTCGCGGAATTGAACGTCAAGCGCTTGCGCAAGGGATGCGGCATTGTTATGAGTTCTATCGGTAGTACCAAAACAAGGCATTGTTACGGCGATTATATCGTTTAAGCCGCGCTTGCAGATGCGGAACGCGTTTACAGTTACCAGCAGCGCCAGCGTTGAGTCGAGTCCGCCCGAAAGCCCTATGAGCGCCGTCTTTGCGTTTGTGTGCAAAAGCCGTTTTGCAAGCCCGTGAGATTGCAAAGCGATGACTTCCCGGCAGCGTTTGACTCGTGCGTCTTTATCCGCAGGAACAAATGGGTGAGGGTCTATCTTCCGCAGTAACGGCAAACTAATTTTATTTTCATGCTGAATTTCTACGTTGATGCGGCGCGGTTTAAAATTATCTGAATACTGTGCGGCGCATTGAGCAAATGTGTTAGTTTTCCGCCGTTCCTGAACAAGCCGCTGCAGATCAATATCGGCTGACAGCAAAGAGCCGTCGAACAATTCGGACTCGGCTAAAACGGCGCCGTTTTCCGCAATGATATTGTGTCCGGCAAAAACCAAGTCGGTGGTGGACTCACCCTGCCCCGCGTCGGCGTAGATGTAAGCCGAGGCAAGCCGCCCTGACTGTGAAGAAACCAGTGTTCTGCGGTAATCGGCTTTTCCGATAATTTCATTGCTTGCCGAAAGGTTCACAATAACCGTAGCGCCGGAAAGCGCCAGCGCTGTTGACGGAGGGGCGGGCGTCCACAGGTCTTCGCAGATTTCCGCGCCTATAACAAGGTCCGGATTTTCGGCATCACAGATCATTATATCGGTTCCAAACGGCACATCGGGAAACTTCGCAGAAAGGTAGACTGAGCCGCCATGCTTGGGAGCGGGGGCAAAGTGCCGTCGCTCATAAAATTCAGAATAGTTCGGTATGTAGGTCTTTGGGACTAAGGCAAGAATTTTTCCCTTATAGACAAGCGCAGCGCAGTTATAAAGCGCGCTTCCTGCGGCAACCGGCAAGCCTACAACCGAAAGGACAGACAGGGCTTTTGTTTCTTCCGCAATGTGTTCCAGCGCGGCAATGGCGGCGGTTTGCAGCGCGGTCTGTAAAAATAAATCGCTGCAGGTATACGCGCTAATACACAGCTCAGGAAAAACTATCAGGCTCACATTTTTTGAGTTCGCATCCTTAACACATTGAATTATAGCGTCCGCGTTTTTTTCGCAGTCTGCAACAACAAGCGGAGGGCTTACACAGGCAACTCTAAAAAATCCGAAGTTTTTCAAAACAGCTCCGCCCACATTTTACTACAAAGCTGATGGAAATGTAAGTCTTTTCTTTGCAATATCAAAATATGTTTTATCAATTTCTATTCCGATAAAGTACCTTCCGCCTATACTTTGACAGGCAACGCCGGTTGTGCCGCTGCCGCAAAACGGATCCAAAACGACATCGTTTTCTTTTGTAGAGGCGGCTATAATTCTTTCCAAAAGCGCTAATGGTTTTTGTGTCGGGTGCTTACCGTATTCTTTGTCCTCATTTTTTGGCGTTGGTATTGACCATACAGAGCGCATCTGCGTGTTTTCTTTTTTTAATTTATCCTCAGGAAAAAATCCGTTTTTCATCAATTCATAATTAAAAGTATGTTTTGCTTTTGTATCTTTTCTTGCCCAAAGCAATGTTTCGTGCGAAGCGGTAAAAAACCGGCAGCTTAAATTAGGCGAGGCATTGGGTTTATACCATGTAATATCATTCAAAATATGAAAATCATTTTTTTGCAGGACATACCCGCATTGATAAATACTGTGATACGTTCCGGAAATCCAAATTGTGCCCTCCGGCTTTAATACACGGCGGCACGCTTTTATCCATTCATCGTGAAAATTCGTATCCTCAATAAAACCTTTGCTTTTATCCCACCTGCCTTTATTGACGGAAACCATTTTGCCATTCTGACAAGTAATTCCATTATTAGACAGCATATAAGGCGGATCCGCAAAAATAGTATCTATCGAATTTTCCGGCAGTAAAGATAATATTTCCAGGCAATCACAGTTAAACAAACAAGCTTTATCAATGCGGTTATCTTTTACAATTGTGTCCGGTAATTGCGGGAATAATATATCTGTAAATGTTTTTGTTTTTATTTCCATATTGTCGTTTTGCTGTCGTTTTTATAAACTCTGTACTCACACCGGCAGATTTTAACCGCTCAACGAGCGGAATAACTGCATATCAACATTATAAATTATTTACACAAGTGTAAATTACCACAATACCCTATCTTATGAAACCGCATGTATTATTGTGCATGAAATTTCTTGTAGTTGCAGCCCTATCAAAAAGTGGGACGCACAAGTATCGACACAAACATCTGAATGTTCCCCTATAAAATGTTTAAAATCAACAGGTTTCGCAATAAAACAACATTTTTAATTCTTCAAAATGTCATATAAATGGAATCGTTATCTTTTCTAAGGTATTATTGAAAATATGTAAATATACATCAAGTAAATACCCCATTCCTGATTATATGAATAATGAATGGTATGCAAATTTTTCATAGTTTTTACTCATAATATTTTTATCAGTGATGATTAAAGGCGCATGATATTCTATGTTGACAGTTTTAAAATATTGTGTTATACTACCAATACCATTATGAAAGGAAATAAAGCAATGCAAGCTGATAAAAGTACTGAATCGGAAAATTTTGTTTCGCTTAATTCATTGGTGAGCGCAATTTATGATTCATGCGGGAAAGACGACTCAAGAGGCGGTGAGCGTTTTTGTTACATACTTGGCTCAGGCGCATCTGCGACATCCGGTATAAAGACCGGCGTTGAACTTGCGAGGATTTGGATAGATGACTTGAAGAAACGAGGTGAAGTGTGTGACCTTGACCCTGAAAACAGCGAAGACTATTTTAAGATATTCAAGAAACGCTTTGAAGTTAATCCAAAACTGGGGCAGCATTTCATACGTACTGCAATGAAAAATGCGGAACCGAGTTTTGGCTACTATCCGTTTTCGCAGCAGCTTAGCGGAAAATGGAACAACGTTGTTATTACCACGAATTTTGATAAACTTATAGAGGAGGCACTGCACATTTACACCAGTGAGAAGCCGCTTGTTATTGATAACGAGAAACTGACTGATTTATACGACCCAAATATGGAAGATCCCGTTATCATCCAAATTCATCGCGGAATGTTTAATTCCATTAATTCGCCTATAGACGTACAGGAACTGGCACTGGAATGGAAAGTTCTGCTTGACCAAATTTTAAACAGATATATTCCCATTGTTATCGGTTATGGCGGCGGGGACAAGACCTTGATGGGTTATCTGGAAAATGCCGAATTACCTAATAATATATATTGGTGCTACAGGCAATGTGATAAAGCTGAAAGCTTGAAAACGGCAAAAAAAATAACCGCCAGCAGAGAAAAAGTTAAATTGATAGAGATTGAAAATGTTGATGCGTTTGACTTTATAATGTTAAAAATCAATGAAGCCTTCAAATACCCGCAGCCTGAACAAAAAATTACCGATCGCGCAGATAAATGGAAAAAAATTGTCAACGAGAAGATTAATAAGCTAAACAAAGATGAACTATTGCTCACACCAGAAACTGACCGCCGTATTAAATATTTTGACGAAAAAATTAAGGAAAACCCAATTGATGCGGCACTGTTTTATAGTCGTGCTTCCGCTTATCATGAAAAGGGTGAATATGATAAGGCTTTAGCGGACCTTGATGAAGCAATTCGCCTGAAGCCGGAGGATGCAGACGCATACAATAATCGTGGCATCGCTTACGCTAAGAAGGGCGAATATGATAAGGCTTTAGCGGACTATAGTGAAGCAATTCGCCTGAAGCCGGAGGATGCTGTCGCGCACTACAATCGTGGCAACACTTACGCTGAAAAGGGCGAATATGATAAGGCTTTAGCGGACTATAGTGAAGCAATTCGCCTGAAGCCGGAGGATGCTGTCGCGTACCACAATCGTGGCAACGCTTACGCTGAAAAGGGCGAATACGATAAGGCTTTAGCGGACCTTGATGAGGCAATTCGCCTGAAGCCGGAGAATGCTGTCGCGTACCACAATCGTGGCAACGCTTACGCTGAAAAGGGCGAATATGATAAGGCTTTAGCGGACTATAGTGAAGCAATTCGCCTGAAGCCGGAGGATGCAGACGCGTACCACAATCGTGG
>BNVA01000010.1 GCA_025997755.1 Spirochaetia bacterium
CTTGCCGGATTTTTACTGGGGGCTGGAGGAGTATGCAAATTTAAGGCTTAAAAAAAGTTTAGGGGAACACGGCAGTGTGTACATGGCTTTTAATTTGATTGCCGCAAGCGGTGTATCCGCGTTGGCGCTGCAAGCATCGCCGTTTGGATTTAGCACATCGGGCAGTACCGACGGCAGTGCCAACAGCAACTACGCGGCGGCTATGGAACTGGAGCGGCTTTACGTGCACTTAACCGGAGAAAAGCTCGCCTTTGACGCAGGGCTTATGCGCATGGCATTTGGTTACGGCAATGTATTTTCGCCCACCGATTATTTTAATCCGAAAAATCCGCTTTACCCCGATGCGCGGCAGCGTGCGGTGCTGGGTGCAAACTTTAGCGTGTATCCTACGGATATGCTGCGCTTGCAATTTTTTGGTGTTGCACCTAAAGACCCGTTTAAGATTGATGGTGAGGGTGTAAGCGGTGGGCTGTCGGTAGAGAATCATTGGAACAAGGCAAGCGCTCAATTTTTGTATTCGATAGAAGCTGTACAGAAGAGTGCGCACAATTTTGGCTTATCGCTTAAAGCGGATTTGCCGGTGGGACTTATCGCCGATATACTTTGGACGTATCGGCAGGAGGAGAGCGCAAGTATCGACGGACTTGCGGCAAGCGCCGGTTTGGATTACACATTCAGTATCGCAGCGCATACCGTATATATTTTGGCTGAATATTTGTACAACGGTGATAAAAGTAAAATGACAGGCTACGCAAACCACCACTACCTCTACGGCGCTGCAAAATTTAGTGTTGATAATTATATGTCTTTTACACTCGGCGCACTTGCCGGTTTTGAAACTCCATCAGTAGTACCGCTGGTTTCGTTTAGCACCGATTTGTTTCAGGGCGCTGCGCTGACACTGCAAGCGCAAATACCCTGCGGCGAAGGTGAACTTGGCACCGATGCAACAAACAGCTATTTTACATTTACTACAAAACTGAGTGTGAAATTGTGATGAGCGCCGCCCATCTTTAAAAGGAGTTGGCAACTACCTTACTACCTTGTGCGGCTTAAACACGGAATAGTCTATTGAAAACCGCATAATTTAGGTTAAACTTAATATATCAAGGTTTTAGAGGTGGAAAATGCCAACATAGGGAAAATAACCGAAAGTGTATTAGTATGGTTTTTTAAAGGAGTAAAGAAAAAATACATGCAAAACGACATCACTGCAATTAAACCGGAACTAGATATGCTTACAAAAATAATTGTAAATACAGTTCCGGTTGAACAAATTTATTTATTTGGATCGTATGCCTATGGAACACCACACAAGGATTCTGATTATGATTTGTATATTGTTATGAAAGATGATGCACCAATGAGAGAACTTGATGCAATGGATGCAATGGGTTTAGCTATCGCTAATGTTAAAACAAAAGCAACTGACCTTTTGGCATTAAAACTAAATCGTTTTCTTGATAGGAAAACAGGTCCAACGTTAGAACGCACAATTGCAAGGGAAGGAATTAAACTATATGGATAAAGCAGAAGAATTACGTCAATGGTTTGAAATTGCAAATAACGATTTAGCACTTGCAGAACATGCTTTTAATAATATGCGCCCAACACCAGATGAGCAAATATGTTTTCTTTGTCAGCAATCGGCAGAAAAATATCTAAAGATATTTCTGGTTAGTAACAATATTGACCCACCGCATATTCACGATCTAGAAGAATTACGAAAAATGTGTGAACAAATAAACAATACATTTAATGTATTGCAAATAAAATGTGTAATTATATCAAAATACGGTGTTATGCCGCGCTACCCGAATGAATTACAAATAACAGATACAGATGTTCGTATTGCTTTACAGTATGCAAAAGATATAAAAGATTTTGTTGTAAAGATAGTATTATGACGGATGGTTTTACAAAAATTTTATAAATTCATCGCATTTGTGGGATGAAAAGAAAGATGCTGTTTTAACCTGTCTCCATAACCGGCTTTTAAAGTAAAAATACACACGTGGAAATTATTTGTAAAATTTTTTAATACAGAAAAGGGCTATATAAACATTCCGCCGTCTACACATATAACTTGACCTGTAATGTAGGCGGTGCCGTTCCCTGCCAAAAAGAGCGCCGTTTCGGCGATGTCGCCGGGCTTTCCCATGCGCTTTAGCGGGATAAGATTCAGTGTTTGTGTTTTAGCGTCTTCTGTCATGGCGGCCGTCATGTCCGACTCTATAAAACCCGGCGCAATTGCGTTTACCCGCACCCCGCGGCTTGCTACCTCGCGCGCGAGCGATTTGGAAATGCCTATAACGCCGGCCTTACTCGCCGAATAGTTTGCCTGTCCGCCATTACCGTGAATACCGACAACGCTTGCCATATTGATAATCGAGCCTTGCCTTTTGCGGATCATCTCCCGCGCCACAGTGCGTGCTATTAGGAATGTTGCCGTAAGGTTTACATCCAGCACCTTTTGAAAATCCTCTAGCGACATCCTAAAAGAAAGTCCGTCGCGGGTAAGCCCCGCGTTGTTCACCAGTACATCAAAGCCGCCCGATTCTTTGAGCGCCGCTTCGATAACAGCCTCTACTCCGTCCAGTTTTCCTAAATCGGCGCTAATCCAGTGCAAGCTGCCGCCGGATTTTTCTATCCATTCCGTCAAATCTGCCGGTTCTTTGGTACCCAGCCCCCAAACCTCGCACCCTTCTGCCAGAAATCTCTGTGCAATAGAGCGTCCGATCCCACGCGAAGCGCCTGTTACTAAGGCTTTTTTACCATTCAACATCATTTTATACTCCTGATACTTTCCACTGTCCCAGCCGCAAATGCCGGTATTGTACTGCCTGAATCTTTCCACAAGCCCTGCAAAACATTGCCAGGTCCCGTCTCCAAAATAGCGTCAAAGCCGCCTGACTCGCTTAGAGCCTGTTCCTCGTCTGTCCAGCGAACAGGGCTTGTTATTTGTTCAAGGGCGAGTTTTTTTGCTTCATCACCGCTTGTAACTTTTTTACCGGTTACATTGGAAAAAAGCGGAATAGCTGGTGTTTTAAAGACTGTAGATTCCAGCACAGGCTTAAATTTTAGAGCTGCCTGCGCAATTAAGGGTGAATGAAAGGGCCCTGCAACTTGCAGCCTTAAGACCCGCCTTGCCCCGGCTTCTTTAAACCGCGTTTCCGCTTCTGCTAGGGCGCAGGCGGTTCCTGAAATTACCACCTGCCTTGGCGAGTTGATGTTTGCGGCGTACAAGTCCTCTAGTCCCACTTTAGTCCATTCGGCGATTAACGCCTCTACCATATCCGGCGGCAAGCCGATAACGGCAGCCATTCCCGGCGGGGGCGTTGCGGGGGTGTCCCCCGCTTGGGGGGTAGCGGACAACCGCAGGTTGGGAGCGAGGGGGGCGTGCCCCCCGCCTAAAGCATCCGCCGCTTCCTGCATAAAAATTCCGCGCACCTTTACCAAACGAAAGCAATCTTCCAAGGAAATTACACCCGCTACGGCTAGGGCGGCATATTCGCCAAGACTAAAGCCTGCAACACACGCGGGGCGCATGCCTTCCTCAGCCAAAAATGCGGCGGCAGCAAGATTCGCCAGTGTTATAGCGGGCTGGGAGACATCGGTGCGCATAAGAGTTTCGCTATCGCTATCGCGCAACAAGGCGGCCATGTCCTCGCCGATAATCTTGCTAGAGGTGTCAAACAGAGCCTTGACGGCAACACTACCCGTTTCCAGAAAATCCAGCGCCATTCCCTGATACTGCGCCCCCTGTCCGGGGAACAAAAACGCATATTTTTTGCTAGTTTCTACCATACAATCAGGTTCCCTCCAAAGGTAAGTCCGCCGCCGAAACCTACGCTCAAGATTAGGTCGCCTTTGCGTAATTTGCCTGCGCGGTTCATTTCGTCAAGGGCGATGGGGATTGTCGCGGCGGACGTGTTGGCGTATTCTTCGATGTTCATAAAGAACTTGCTCTCTGGAATGTTTAAGCGTTTTGCGGCGGCTTGCACGATTCGGGCATTGGCTTGATGCGGCACAATCCACGCTACATCGCTCGTTGTGATGCCCTCATCGTCCAAGAGTCTGCATATCGTTTCGGTAATGCTTCTTACGGCGAAGTTGTAAACCGCTCGCCCGTCCATTTCAAGATGAGGGTAGACATCGACGGTTTCGCCGTTTTTCCAGGGGTTGCGGGTTCCGCCGCGGCGGATTAAAAGGTTTTCCGCGCCGCTGCCGTCCGCTCCAAGTATGGTGCGCAATAAACCGCGCTTCTGTGAACCTTCCCGCGGCGCGTCCGTTTTTTCAAGCATCGCCGCCCCTGCCCCGTCGCCGAAGAGCACACAGGTGCCCCTGTCGCTCCAGTCTGTTACTTTGGTAAGCACATCGGAGCCTATAACCAGCGCCCGCTTGCGGGTTTTGCTTACACTAAGCAACCCGGCGGCGGTTTCGAGTCCATATACAAAGCCGGTGCAACCGGCGGTTATGTCCATGGCTGCCGCATTTTTCGCCCCGATTTTGTTTTGGACAACGCAGGACGTAGAGGGGCAGCCGTAATAATCCGGTGTTGCCGTGGCAATAATAATAAAATCCAGTGTTCCGGCAATTTCAGTAATCGCGGCTTCGCTGTCCCCTCCTGCAGCCATCTCTAGCGCGTGGATACCTGCCTGTAGCGCTAAGTCGCTGCAGGCAGTGCCCTCGTCGGCAATATGCCTCGCCCCTATCCCCGTATGCGAGCGGATCCATTCGTCGTTGGTATCAATTTTTGCCGCCAAATCATCGTTGCTAACACGGTTCACCGGCACCGCTTTTCCTGTTGATATAATTTCGATTGCCATAAAAATCCTTATTTCTCAAATATTTTTCAAATGAGGGTTACACTGCGCAAAATCCCGCCTGTATTGCTTGAACATTTAGGGGCACAAACTTGTGCTTATCGGGCGGGAAAAACTTTTTTAGTATATTTTCAATATCACCTAGGTTGAGTGCGCCTGAAAGTTTTGCCATTGCGCCTAAGGCTACCATGTTGGCGAATCTTGCGCTGCCGGTTTTTTCCGCTATCGCCTGCGCCTCAATTTTGACTACTTTAAGGTCACCTCTTTTTGGCGGCTCTTTTACTAGGGTTGAGTTTACAAGCAAGAGCCCGCATGGTTTCAAAATGCCCTCGCATAGGGATAGGGAGTCGGTATTCATTGCAAGAGCGGAGTCGGCCTGGGTTACCATGGGGCTTGCGATGTCTAGGCTTGAGACTATAACCTGAGCCTGCGCTATACCGCCGCGTTTTTCCGCGCCGTAAACGGGAAAAAATGTTACGTTTTTGCCCTCTTCCATTGCACAGTACACCCATATTTGCCCCAAACTGACGATTCCCTGCCCGCCGAATCCTGCAAAAAATGATTTTTCTGTCATTTCGAGGCCTCCATAAAGTCTTTTATGTCTTTTTCGATAGCCTGTATTTTGGCGCCCATAATAGCCTGCAAGCCCCGTGATTCAAGACCCAGCATGGTAATTGCCGACTCTAGGCTCTGCCTAATTTTCCAAAACGGTTCTTTGCCGCCTAACGTGTCTTTAATTTCGCCTAATGGAAAGGCCGGAATCATATTTTGCTCCAGCCATTCCATGGATTTTACAGGATCCAGCCCCCAAGTGGTGGGGCACGGCGACAATATTTCTACAATTGTGGAACCAAGTCCTTGCATCTGCGCTTCAAATGCCCTTTTGATGTAGGCGCGAGTTTTGCGTACGTTTGCCGCGTTGTTCACGGCTCCGCGGGCTATGTAGCGGGTACCGTCAAGCTGGGCTAGCAGCTCTGCTACGCGTATTGGGTAGCCCATGCCGGCTTCCACCGGATCGCGTCCTTTTGGGGCGGTGGCGGCTTTTTGTCCTACCAGAGTTGTAGGCGCCATTTGTCCACCGGTCATGCCGTAAATTGCGTTATTTACAAAAATGGTCGTGAATTTTTCGCCGCGGTTGGCGGCATGGATCATCTCGGCAGTGCCGATAGCGGCCATATCACCGTCTCCCTGATAGCAAATTACCAGGTGATCGCTTAATATCCGCTTAATGCCGGTAGCCGCTGCCGGAGTGCGCCCGTGCGCCGGCTGTACCGAGTCAAAATCAAAATACAGATCTGCCCAAATTGCGCAGCCTACAGGGTTTGTGATAATCGCTTTTTCCCGTAGGTCCATCTCGTCAATGATTTCGCAGATAAGTCTGTGTATTACTCCGTGCCCGCAGCCAGCGCAGTATTTTGTGGGTACCTTATATAAACTTTTTGGGAATCCGTTTAACTGTTTCATTTTGTTTCTTTTAAAATCCGCTTAGCTTCTGCTAGAATTTCTTCCTCGGTTGGAACCATACCGCCTGAATGTGGAAGCAGGTGCACAGGGCATGGGGGTTTACCGGCGGCGTAGGCAGCCTCCAGCGCGGCAAGACGTACGTCTTCTACCAACTGCCCCTCGCTCATTTCTACGGTAAGAATTGGTAAGCCTTTGGCGGCAATAAGCCCTAATTCCTTGTAGGGAAAAGGCCAAAGTGTGATAGGCCTAAAAACACATAAGTTTATGCCTTCTTTTTGTGCAAGCTGCCTAGCACCTAGGGCAACCCTTGAGGAGATGCCATAGGCTACTACAGTAATATCGGGAGTAATATCGGGGGGTGTCGTCTCAAAGCGCGTTTCATTTGCTTTGATTGTCTCGTAACGGACAAAGCGCGACTTGTTGCGGGCTTCCAGTACAGTTGGTTCAAGAAAAATAGATGTAATGTGAGTAGAAGGCCGCTTGCTCATCGACATACCGCCTACAACCCAGTCCCGCTTGGCAAGGACGGCGGGATCTAGCTGTGGGGGCAAAACCACAGCTTCCATAATCTGGCCTGTGATGCCATCTGCCAAAATAATGGCGGGCATCCGATATTTGTCGGAAAGGTCAAAAGCCAGGTAAGTTAGGTCTGCACATTCCTGAACGCTGTTAGGAGCCAGCACAATGCACCGGTAATCGCCGTGACCGCCCCCCCGTGTGGACTGAAAATAGTCGCTCTGGGCGGGGGCAATTGAACCAAGTCCGGGCCCGCCGCGCACCACATTTACAAGCACCAGCGGCACATCTGCACCGGCTGCGTATGACATACCCTCCTGCTTTAAACTGACCCCCGGACTGGAGGAGCTTGTCATGGCACGCGCCCCCGCACACGAGGCTCCGTAAACCATGTTGATCGCCGCCACTTCGCTTTCAGCCTGAATGAAAACGCCGCCTCGCTCCATCATGTTAACCGCCATATAGGCGATAAGCTCGTTTTGCGGCGTTATTGGATAGCCAAAATAGGCACGGCAGCCCGCCCTAATAGCCGCTTCGGCAATAGCCTCGTTGCCTTTCATTAGCACTTTTTTGGAAACATCCGATTTGTCAAAATCAATTTCGCTCATACTGCAGCCTCTTCGAACTGGAAAACGCAGATGCAGACATCGGGGCAAACCTCGAAACAGTTGCCGCAGCCGGTACATTTTGAAGCCTGCGCTATCAAAGCAGGGTAGACCCCCTGGTTATTTAGCTCTTTATCCGCTTCCAAACTCTTTGCAGCACAGACGCGCACGCATAAAAGACAGCCCTTACACAGTTCCCTATTTATAGTAATTTTTCCTTTTTTGGCCACTATGGCCTCCTCTAGTCGTTTGCAACGCCGATAGCGCCGCCGAAATGTTAGACACCTGCCATATTAGTTTGGTTGCGGTTATTTTATACGCCTTCGTTCCAGTGTCCGACTTTACGGATTTTCTGGTTGCGGTAGCGAACCAACACCGCAGTGTTGCGGGCGCATAGGTCGTTTACTTCTTTGAGCAAAATATTTTTTATGATAGAAGCTTGGGCGTCGGGGTCTGTTTGGGCGCCGCCTGTAGGCTCCTCTATTACACCGTTGATTACTCTAAACGCCAGTAAATCAGCGCTGGTGATTTTCATTTGGGCGGCAGCATCCCGTGCTTTTGAGGCATCTTGTAAGAGGATAGAGGCGTAGCCTTCGGGGCTGATTACCGAGTAGATTGCATTTTCCAGCATATAGATTTTATCACCTACGCAAAGTCCTAGCGCGCCGCCTGAGCCTCCCTCGCCTATGATGATGCAGACTATCGGAGTTTTTAGTCGGCTGAATTCTAAAAGGTTGCGGGCGATTGCTTCGCCAATGCCGCGCTCTTCCGCGCCAAGGCCTGGGTAGGCACCGGACGTGTCAATAAATGTGATGATTGGACGGTGGAATTTTTCGGCTTGGCGTGCAAGCCGCAGTGCTTTGCGGTAGCCTTCGGGGTTTGCCATGCCATGATTTCGCAAAATGTTTTCTTTTAGCGTGCGGCCTTTTTGATTAGCGAGAATCGTTACCGGGCGTTCTCCTAAATAGGCAAGCCCGCCTACAATCGCAGAGTCGTCGCCAAAATAGCGGTCGCCGTGTAGTTCTACAAAATCTGTAAAAATGCGCTTGATATAATCCAACGAATAGGGGCGGTCTGGGTGACGGGCAAGCTCGACCCGCTTCCATGCTATTTCGGCCCGCGATCCGGCTTGAACCTTGGCATCCAGCTCATCCAACTCCCGTATGCCATCTATGCCCGATTTGGCGATAAGCCGCTTTAATTCTTCTATTTTTTTTGAAAGTTCTTGCGTGTGCATTATTTGTACTCTCTGTGCATATCGATGAGCGTCGAAAGCATTTTTTTTTGATCTTTGCGGTGGATGATCATGTCCACAAAGCCCTTTTCAAGCTGAAACTCCGCAAGCTGGAAGCCTTCCGGCAATGTCCCGCGAATTGTGCCCGCAATTACGCGGGGCCCTGCAAAACCGATTAGCGCCCCCGGCTCGGCTATGGTAAGGTCTGCAAGCATGGCAAAAGACGCTGTAACACCGCCTGTAGTGGGGTCGCAGAGGACGTTGAAAAACGGCACACCGGCTGCATCCATTTCCGCTGCAGCGCTCGCTGTTTTGGACATCTGCAAAAGACTGAAGATGCCCTCCTGCATTCGTGCGCCGCCTGAGGTGGTGTAAATAAAAAGCGGCAGGCGATCTTCCGCCGCTTTGAGCATGGCGCGGGTAACTTTTTCGCCAACCACGGAACCCATTGAGCCGCCCATAAACTTGAAAGACATTAGAGCCAAAATCGCAGGTCTCTCGTTAATTGTGCATGTGCCTGTTAGGACAGCATCGTTCATCTGTGCCTTTAACTGGGCATCTGAAATTTTTTCCTCGTAGCCTGAGAGGTCTATGGGGTTTAAAGAGGTTAGCCCGCCTGAAAACTCGGTAAAACTGCCCTCGTCGGTAATGTAGGCGATTCTTTCAGCCGGTTCCATGCGATAATGGTAGCCGCAGCTAGGGCATGTTTTTAGGGCGGCGTCGATTTTCGCTTGTGTGTAATGACCGCCGCAAGCAGGGCAGGTTGTGTCATCCGGGTTAGGCGACGGCATTTTCAGCCTCCTTTGCAATAGTTTCGTAATAGCTTGATCCGAAATTTCCCGAACGGAAAACATTATCTCGGATTATCCACTGTTGAGCCGCACGGTTGGTTTTTATTCCTTCGATGTTGAGTTCGCCTAGGGCACGATCCATGCGGGATAGCGCCTGCGGACGATTGGGGGCATAAACGATGAGTTTTGCCGCCATTGAATCGTAGTACGGCGGCACCTTGCAGCCGGCATATAAGAATGAGTCGAAGCGCACACCAGGCCCGCCCGGAACTTCAAGGCGTGTAACAGTGCCGGGGCTTAATGCATTGATACGGCACTCGATACTACAACCTTCTATGCGGACGGCGGCCGGATCGATTTCCATGCGGCCTTCTGTGCAAGCAAGGATCTGCTGACGGATTATGTCGGTACCGGATACAAACTCGCTTACAGGATGTTCCACCTGAACGCGGGCATTTACTTCCATAAAAAAGAATTCGCTATCTTTTACCAAAAATTCGATGGTGCCCGCGCCGCAGTATTTAAGCTGCCGAAACATTTTTACTGCTCCGGCGGACATTGCTTGCCGCATTTCCGGTAGGACGGCTGGAGAAGGGCTTTCTTCGATAAGTTTTTGGTGATTTTTTTGGACGGTGCAGTCCCGCTCGCCTAAAACCGCAACATTTCCATTACCGTCTGCAATAATCTGAAGTTCCACATGGCGGGTGTTTTCAAGGTAGCGTTCTATAAAGACGCGCCCGTCTACAAAGTTTGTTTCTGCTTCGCGGCTTGCAAGAGCAAGATTTTCCGCAAGGTCTTGTGCACGGCGCACAATTCTCATTCCTTTGCCGCCGCCGCCTGCCGCCGCCTTTATAATCACGGGGAAGCCGATTTCGCCGGCGGCTTTTGCTGCAAGCGCCAGATCTGTTACCGCCTCTTCTGTACCCGGCGTAACCGGAAGTCCGAAGCGTTTTGCCGTATCGCGGGCTTTTACTTTGTCGCCTAACAGCTCGATTATGTCAGGATCCGGGCCTATAAAAATAAGTCCTTTTTCGCGGACAAAGCGGGCAAAATCTGCGTTTTCCGATAAAAAGCCCACGCCCGGATGCACGGCATCGCACTCTGTGTTAAGCGCCGCCATAACAAGGTTATTTTTTAACAGGTAACTTTGCGCGGCAGGCGGCGGGCCGATGCACACAGCCTTGTCGGCAAGCCTGACATGAAGACTGTCTGCATCGGCAGTGGAATAAACAGCTACAGATTCTATGCCTAGCTCGCGGCAGGCGCGGATTATGCGCACGGCAATTTCACCCCGGTTAGCAATTAAGAGCTTGCGATTGCGCATTACCAAAATTACCCCTAAAGCCGCTTTATCTCAAACAAGGTTTGACCGTATTCGACCATATCCCCGTTCGCCGCTTTTACCGCAAGGATTTCGCAATCGAACTCTGCTTGCAAATGATTCATCATTTTCATTGCCTCAAGAATGCAGAGCGTATCACCCGCCTTGACTTTTGACCCCACAGAGACAAAAGCCGGAGAGTCCGCGCCGGGGGTGGCGTAAAATGTCGCCACGATAGGACTTATGATAGTTTCGGAGGCGTCCCCGTCAGCTCCTATAGACGGCATCGGCATACCCAACCGCACCTGCGCTGTGTCGGTTTTATGTGTGGGCACGGCTGCATCCACTGAGCCGCCCGCCTCTACGGCGGGGCGGGCAAGATTTGAGTATTTTCGCAAAATAAGATGGGTGCTGCCATCGTCCAAATCTAGCTCTGCTACGGAGGAGTCGTTGAAACGATCTATCAAAGTCAAAACCATTTTATCATTCATAGAGGGATTCCTATTAAAAACTAATTGATAAACTACTCGATGGAGGTGGGGTCAACATCGGCATCGTAATCTATGCCAGCTACGTCAAAACCGTGAGCTTCCATAAAATCGTGTTTAACACCCGCCACATCGGTTACTTTTAATACATTGTTCTCATTAGTGCTGTCCATGCGCTCAAGTACCGCCTTTTGAATATCGCTTTGCATTTCCCAGTCGTCGATGCGAATACGCCCCTCGCTATCGGTGGGCACATTTTCGGCTGCGTCAATTGCGTCTGGAGTGTAAAGGCGCTCGCGGTATAGCCTCGTAATCTGTTCGATGCAGCCCTCGTGTAGGTTATTTTCTTTCATTACTTTAAAGAGGCATGAAATGTAAAACGGGATTATCGGGATAACGGCGCTTGAGCGGGTTACCACAGCCTTGTTTACAGAAACCCATGCTCGTTTTTGGGTGCCGCTAAACTTTTTGTTGATGGCGCAGGCCGCCCTTTCCAAATCGCTTTTTGCATGACCTATGGTGCCGTTTTTGTAAATTGCCCAGGAAAGTTCAGGGCCGATGTAGGTATAAGCTATGGTGCGCGCTGTGTCTGCAAGCACGCCCGCCATCTCCAGCGCCTCTATCCATAGCTCCCAGTCCTCGCCGCCCATAACTTTTATCGTACTTTTTATTTCGTCTTCAGATGCCGGCCCGGCTGAAGCTGTCAAAAACTGCGCGCTCATCATATCAAGTGTCTTGCCCGAAAATTGTTCTCCAATCGGCTTTATTACCGAGCGGTACGTTACACCGTCTTTTGGATCGGTGCGCACAGGGGATGCAAGTGAATAAATTACAAGGTCAATTTTTGGAAGGATTTTTGCTGCAGCCGCAGCCTCTTTTACCGCAGTAATGGCTTGCTCTTTTACCGCATCGCTAAAGGCGTCTCCGTCTAGGGTCTTTGATACAAGACCCGCCTTGGCGGCGTCTGTGTCAAAGGTTAGGTTGTTATAAAAACCCGGCGTGCCGGGTTTTGAGGCAGAGGCGGCTTTCTCGAAAGAGACGCCCACCGTAGCCGCGCCATAACCATAAGCCGCCGAAATGCGGCTGGCAAGCCCATAGCCTGTGGAGCAGCCGATTATCAGCGCTAGTTTTGGCACACCCGCTTGCGTCCGAGCCTCGCTAGGCGTTTTGCCGCCTGCAAGATTTTTTACCGCATATTCAATCTGATTCCGCACCGATTTAGCGCAACCCCGCGGGTGGCTGTTGATGCAGATATTATTTCTAATCATTGGTTTTAATACCATTTGCTTTCTACCTTACAATTAATTATTCACGATACAGAGCCACTCCGCCTCGCAGGCAAGCTCGTCTGCAACGTAGGCCTTCCCTGCCTGTTTGATCATCTTTTGCGAAACGCGCAGGTTGGTAATTTCGCAACGAACTTCCTCTCCAGGACGCACCTGACGGCGGAACTTTACCTTGTCCACCGAAGCTAAGAAAAAAAGCGCTGTCTCTCCAAGCTCACCAAGCGCACCTGATTTTTTTAGGCCTGCACCGCCGGACTGCGCCATTGTCTCTATTAGTATAACACCCGGCACCACTGGGTATTGTGGAAAGTGCCTCGCAAAGAAAAATTCTTTTTCTGTAAAAATATGTTTGGTAACAATTTTTTCGTCATCCGTACTAACGATCTCATCTACAAACAAAAACGGCACCCTATGCGGCAATAATTTTTCTATCTCGCTACTCATTTTTTTCCTGTTTATTCTTTTTAGCTGTATTTTTTAAAAACGACAACGCCGTTATGCCCGCCAAAACCTAAGTTGCCGCTACAGGCAGCTTTTATTTCGCCGTATTGCACTTTATTAGGAACGTAGTCCAAGTCGCAGACGGGGTCGGGATTTTCTAAATTGATCGTTGGTGGAAAAAAGCCCTCGCGGATTGCGAGAATGCAGGCTATCGCTTCGAGAGCGCCGGTACCGCCAATGCAGTGACCGGTCATGCTCTTTGTGCTTGAAATTTTTAGCTTTTCTGCATGACTACCAAAGGCAATTTTAAGCATTTTTGTTTCGCCCTCGTCATTCAGTTCTGTTGAAGTGCCATGAGCGTTATAATACTGCACCTCTTGGGGTTTTAGTCCAGCATCCTCTAATGCCAGCGTAATCGCCCGCCCGCCGCCCTCGCCCGACGGATCCGGTGCTGTTACGTGATACGCGTCGGCAGTGCAGCCGTAACCTGCAAATTCCGCCAAAATATTCGCGCCCCGCGACTTGGCGTGTTTTTCGGTCTCTAGAATGAGAATACCGGCACCCTCGCCTATAACAAAGCCGTCACGGTCGGCATCAAACGGGCGGGATGCTTTTTCTGGAGTATCGCAGCGTTTTGTGGAAAGCGCTCCCAGTTTCTGAAAGCCGGCGATAGCAAAAGGTGTAATACAAGCCTCGGTGCCCCCCGCAATAATTACATCAGAACGCCCTGCGCGAATCAAATCCAGCGCCTGCCCCAGTGCGTCCGCACCGCTTGCACAAGCGGTAACCTGAGTCAGCGCCGGCCCCTTCGTGCCAAACACCATCGAAATATTTCCAGCAGCCTCGTTGTTAATCATCAACGGGACGGTAAGCGGCAACATTCTATCAGGTCCGTCAAATTGGAGCTTGCGAAATGATTCACTAACAATTTCCCAGCCGCCAATTCCGTTCCCCAGCACCACACCTACACGCTCTACATTCCCCTTAACACGCTGTTTTTGCTCCCCATCTTCCTCTTGCACAGTCTCGACAAAACCAGCCTGCTGCAGCGCTTGCGCCGCCGCTGCCACCGCAAATTGCGTAAACCGCGCCATCTTTCGCGCATCTTTCTTGTTCATCCACAGACTCGGCTCAAAATCTTTAACCTCGCCTGCAATAGTCGATTTAAAACCTGTGCTGGTATCAAACTGCGAAATCTTAGCAATTCCACTCTTACCCGCCTTTAGCGCCGCACTAAAGGCCTCGACGCTATTTCCAATAGGCGAAATTACCCCCATTCCAGTTACCACAACCCTAGTTTTCATAAATTAAATATAGCGTCATCGCTGACAAATGTTCAAGCACTTAATACTGTTCGTGCAAGTAAACACAAATGGCGCAGGGTTTTTTCGACGGCTATCACTATTTTTATTGGATTAATAATATATGGAATACCAACTTTTAATTTAAAGAGGCGTATACAAGCGGCAATTCTAAACCGATGCTTTGTAAAAAAGCCTTGTCCTGCAAAAGTCCGGGAGCCGGACAATCTGCGGCGATTTTTCCTTTATCCAAAAAAATAATGCGGCTTGCTATATCAAGCGCCATGTCCAGATCATGGCTTGCGATAATTTTTGTACAGGGCAGTCTCTTTAACAGAAGTATTATGTTTTTTCTGGCGCGGGGGTCTAGGGCAGCGGTCGGCTCATCAAGTAAAAGAATGTCAGGCTCCATAATTAAAATTGAAGCAAGTGCGGCACGTTGTTTTTCGCCGCCTGAAAGTTTATATGGCGGCCGGTCGGCGAGAGTTTCCGCCTCTACACTTTTAAGAGCCGCAATAGCACGGTAACGCGCTGCACCGGGAGACATCCCCTTTTTTAATATGCCAAAGGCGACATCCTCCCAGACTGTAGGCATAAAAAATTGATTATCCGGTTCCTGAAAAACAATACCTGTTTTGCCGTTGTTTGCTTTTACCGGTTCTTTATCATTAAAAATAATTTCGCCGCCTGCAGGTTTTATACAAGATGCTATAAGCTCTAACAGGGTTGATTTGCCGGATCCATTCGCGCCTAAAAGACAAATGACTTCGCCTTTATCAACAGAAAAACTAATATTTTCAAGAGAGACAATAGAATCATCATATATATATGAAATATTTTTTACTTCTAATTGGGACATTATATTTTCTCAAATATTACAATAAAGGCGGAGGAAATTATACTAAACAATAATAACGCTGTATCGCGCAGCCTCCATTTAAAAGTAACAGTTATCGGGAAACTGCCGTCGAAACCCCTACTCTGCATTGCAGTCCAAACTTTTTTTCCTCTAATAATTGCGGACACAATAGCGCTTGAAAAAACTGCGCCTAATGAACGCCATACGCTAAGATTGCTTTTTAACTGATTACGCAGCCGCATTGATTTAAGCGCGGTAAAAAACTTTTCATTCAATAAAAAAACATAACGGTATGTTAGAATAAAAAGTGTAATCAGCTTATCCGGTGTTTTTAATTTTGAAAGTGAACAGGCAATCTCGCTTATGCTCATAGGAATAACAAAACACATATACAATAATGCCGCACAATTTATCCGCAGTGTATATAGTATTGCGCTGTAAAAATTACCGCTTACTAAAGCAGGCAGCCACAGCGTAATTATAAAAATATTGACAGGCAGTAAGCGCCAAAGAGTTATATAAAACTCGCGGACTAAAACTATGATACATAAAAGAATTATACAAATTAAAACAAAAAAATTGTTTGTGCCTGTTAAAGCGGCAATGATGAAAAATGCCGATATAATACGGCACCTTCCATCAAAGCCTTTAAAAAAATCTTTTTTATATTCTAACCTTTCAAGATACATACTTTGCAAACACATCCGGTTTTATCTTTGACAGAAATCCAACTACAAACACCGAGATTATCCCTTCAACAACTGCAAGCGGTACATTGGCGGCAAACAAAAGAGCGGCTGCCGCTTTTAGATCGTTGTCAGAAAAATATAATGCGCTTACAACAATTACTGTGCCGGCAAGCACGGCTATGAAACCGCCCCAAAAAGCCCCGATAAGTTTGATTTTTTTTGGGAAGATGTGAAAAATAAAACTACCTGTTATTGCCGCAGTTCCCATTGATACTGTGTTTACGCCAAGCGACAAGAGTCCGCCGAATTGAAACAGCAGCCCTTGCAGAAACAGCGCAACAAACAAAGCGGGGACGGCGCTAAACCCTATCAAAATTCCTGCAAGTCCTAAAAGCGTTAAATGTATACTTGAAGGACCAATAGGAACATGTACTAGGGACGCTAAAAAAAGTACCCCTGCGACAAGGGCGGACACCGGTAATTTTTCTACCGGCGTTTTCTTTAAGCCCAAAGCAAGACCGCCCGCTGCTAATGCCCAGCCTGCCGCGAGTACCGTAGGTGATAACACGCCTTCGCTAATGTGCATTTACCGCCCCCTTTTTAGCCGCGCAATAAAATACCATACCGCAAAAACATTGAGTATAAGGCTTAATCCTAAAATCGCAGAGATGGTAAGCGGTAATTTTTTATCTGCCGCAGCAGGCGCAGCGTTTTTTTCGGAAGCGTTTAATGCAATGCTAATGCTGGCGGCGTGCCCCATACCGTCTTCCACATCGACACGCCACGCGCCGTCCTCGTCTGGGACAAAGCTGTAGAGTCCGTTGCGGTCTGTGATGGAAACAAGAGACTCAATATTTTTTTCAGCCATAGACGGCGGGAACAGTTTGACTTTTGCAAAAGACACAGGCTCGCCGGTGCTGTAGCGGAAGTATACCGTTTGCACAGCTTGTTTTTCGCTGCTTACATTGTAAACATCGACCCCGTGACTGAATACAGTTGACGGAAGAAAAACCCCAAACGCCAAAACGAACAGAAGAAAAACATATTTTTGCCTCAATTTTAACCTCATTTGATACTAAATATCACAATCGCAGCATTATTATCCTCATCGGTATTGGGATAAGCTGAGGGGCGGGTGTCGCTGATACGAACAAACCATAACCCCGAAGCATCAATTTTGAAACTCACCTCGCCCTTAGCATCGGTTTTTGAGGTTTTAGCGTAGGCGTTTGCCGTGCGGTAGTTGTAATAATCGTATGTGGCGGAGATTTCGGCATTGGTAAGCGGCTGTCCCTTATACAGAACGCGGAATTTTGCATTTGAGCCTTTTTTAAGTTTAGCGGGATTGTCCAGCGGGATAATTTCGAGGTCGTAACCTAGCGGTGTGCTAAAACTCGTGTCTTTGGCATCGGGGTTGAGGTAGAGCTTTGAATACTTAGCAAAATAACGTGTCGTGGCTATGGTTTTGCCCGGATTTGCCGCCGTAACCTCGGCTCGTGTGCCATCGGCATAATCGCCATCGGTAAACAGGCAATAAAAGCCGCCTTTACGGTTGCCTACAACGATAACAGGGCTGTTGTCGGTAAGGCGGTAGTTAGTTTGATACCAAACGCGGTCTGCGTTTCGTTCAAGCGGCAGAGGCGCACCCTTCGCCCCGTTCTTAACGACATAAACCTCATTCACTGCGGCATCTTCAAGTTCTTCGCCGACGGCAAAATAGTGGGTAGAAAGCGCGTCAATCTGCACGGTGTCGCCGGATTTGTATTCTTTTACAACATCAGGAATCACAAAAAATTCATGCGCTGCTGCCAAAGGCGCCGACACCACGCTCACAAAAAGCGCAAACAACAAACCAGTAAGAAACCGAGTATTTTTCATAACTCACTCCTAAAAAAGAGAAAAATATTGATCTTCCATACGGAAAACCTTGTTTTGTAGGAGTTCGTCTCCGAATATTTGACAATCGTCAAACACATATTCCGTCATGGAATAATGGCAGGTAAAACAACGTTCTTTGTCACTACATTCCTTCTTGGAATGTTTTTATTTTATAGCACACAGTTTTATTTATGTCAAGGCTCTATTTTTATGGATTTTAGTTAAAATTTACAGAAAATTTCAAGTAAAACTTCGTATAACCCTTTGCAGTTCAAACTTTTTTCATTACTGCGTTACATATTCTGCGCCGCGTTTATCCAAAACATTGAGTTCCGACAAGGCAAGATACAAATAAGGGTTTCCATCTTCTTCATAGGTCTTTAAAACACCGACTGCCTCAACCCAATCATCAATATTAGGATAAGTTTTAGATGCCGCCGTTTGTTTATTCCACGCAACCTCAAATCCGGCGTTTCCATCACTGCCGCAGCAGCCGGGACCATAACGAAGTACAAAACAATAGAGCGGATCATTTTCTCTGTATTGTTCCGATTTAAAAAGTCCTTCAAGTTTAATTGCTTTTCCTAAATAATCTTCCTGATTAAGATAAACATCATTTACCTGTGCCAAAAACATTTTTTCTTTTATTTCGATTATCCGCTCCATCGGGGCTTCAATGACATCATTCTTTACACTTGTTTTTACCGGAATTGATTCTTTTCCACAACCGATAAAGAAGAATACCGCAATGAGTGAAACGATAGATACCTTTTTCATAGCTTTTCGCTCCTTTTTGAGGGTATTAATTCCCCAGAATAATAAAAATGCAATAATATTTATTATAACAACGCTTGCACCTGTTGGCGTTGCGTATATATATGAAATGATAACACCGATAAAAAAACAGACTATTGAAAGAATTGCGGAACAAATAGTAACGCTTTTAAATTTTTTTAGTAAGCGCATTGAAGTTAGTGCGGGGAAGATAATAAGACTTGAAATAAGCATCGCGCCCATCATACGCATACCTAATACAATAGTGATAGCGGTTAAAAAGGCGATAAGCATATTATATACACCTGTTTTTACACCCGTCGCTTTTGCAAATGTTTCGTCAAATGTTATGGCGAATAATTTATTATAGAATACGATAAAAAGCGTCAGAACCGTTACCGATAAGATAATACTTAAATGTACATCAGTTTTACTCATAGCAAGGATACTGCCAAAAAGATAATTACATACATCGGTATTCATTCCGGTAGTTTGCGAAATGATCACTACGCCTATTGCCAATGAACTGGTAGAAATGAGCGCGATGGCGGCGTCGCCTTTTATTTTGCTGTTTTCACTTAATCGCAATAATAGAAAAGCTGCGGCTATAACCACGGGGATCGAAACGGTAAGTGGTGCAACATTCAACGCGGTAGCAAGGGCAAGCGTCCCGAAACCGACGTGGCTTAGTCCGTCGCCAATCATGGAATAGCGTTTTAATACAAGGCTTACACCAAGAAGGGCGGCACAGACAGAAACAAGTGCGCCGACAATAAACGCTCTGACAATGAATGTATAAGAAAACATTTCCCCTAAAACATTTATAAAATCGAAAAAATTAGAAACCAATATTTACCTCCATATATTCGCGCGGGTCGCCGAAAAAATATTGTTTGTTTTGTAAATGCAGTATCTTTGTTGCGTATTGTGCTGCCGCTTCAATATCGTGGGAAACCATAATTACTGTAATGCCCATTTCACTATTGATTTTTTGCAGCAGGGCATACAGTTCCGCCGCAGCTAATGGGTCAAGCCCTGCGGTCGGTTCGTCTAACACAAGCAAACTTTGCGTAGCACATAACGCACGCGCTATTAGAACACGCCGCTGTTGCCCGCCGGATAGTTCACTAAACTTAAGTTCTTTCAATGCCGTTATGCCAAGACAATCCATATTTTCCAATACCCGCCGTTTTTCTTTTGCGGAATAAAACGGACGCAACCCCATGCTGCCCACGGCTCCGGAAACGACTATTTCAAAGACCCCGGCGGGAAAATCTTTTTTTACGGCGGTATCTTGCGAAAGATAGCCTATGTTATTTTTCTTAAATCCGTTACAAAACACTATTTCGCCTTGAAGTGGGTTTAGCAGACACAACATACCCTTGATAAGAGTACTTTTTCCGGAACCGTTTTTCCCAAAAATACAAAGATAATCACCCGCCTTAACCGAAAAATTAAGTCCGTCTATTATCGTTTGTCCGTCATACCCGAAGGCGGCATTTTGACAGGTGATTATCGTGGTTTCTCCGATTTCTTTTTGCGTCATTTTATTGCAATGCCCTTCGTAAGTTCTCAACATTCTGATGCATAAGGTCTATGTATGTTATGCCGCTTTCAAAATCCTTTTTTGAAATGTTATGACAAGCGTGAAGCCGTAATTTTTTCGCGCCTGTTTCTTCTGCGATAGTGTCCGCCATTCGTTCATTGCCCAGCTCAATATGAAAAACAACAGGTATATGCTCACGTTTTATTTTGTCAATTAAAAAAGCTATGGTGCTTGCACTTGGTTCTGTTTCGGTGGAACAGCCGGGAAAAGCTGCAAAATAGGAAAGCCCATAGCGGTCTGCAAAATAACGAAATGGAAAGCGGTCGCCAAACACAATGGTTTTACGGTTTGCATTGTCTACCACCGCCTGAAATTCAGCGTCCAGTTTTTCTAATTGCGAGATATAGCCATCCGCGTTTTGACGGTAAAAATCTGCGTTTGCGGTATCAGCCGTACAGAGGGTTTCTGTTATTGTCTGTACGATACGCATAGCATTTATGGGAGATGTCCATACATGCTCATCATACGCTGCGCCTTCTTCTTCTTCCGCCGCATCTTCCATTCCTTCCACGACTTCTTCTTCCACCACATCAACGGTTTCCATAAGTGAAATAATGGTCATATTCCGTGTGTCCATAGATCCTAAAATTCTATTGACCCATGTATCGGATTCACCGCCCGCATAGATAAAAATATCACTATTTTGAATGGTGATAATATCTTTTGGAGTGGGTTCAAATGAGTGGCTTTCCGATGCGGGGGGCAGAAGCATTGAAAGATTTACCTTGTCTTTTGCAACGGCGCGGACAAAGTCATAGGGCGGAAAAATGGCGGCGATGACCGTAATTTTTCCATTTCTGTTTTGAATGTTGTTATTTTTCTTTTGTGTGCAGCCGGAAACAAAAATCAAAAGAGCAATAATGCTTAGGGTGAGTAAAAATACCCGTTTCATAAAATTAACCTCCTATATATGAAAATATTGGTTTGTAGGAAAACATTTACCAAAAATTTAAGGGAATGTTTTTTGGAACTTACTTTCAGGAGTTGTATTGTACTTTTAACCCAACTAGGGTTTGAGGGAAAAAAGAAAAGCGTAAACGGTTTTTGATAATGACAAGGATTTGCAGGATAATGCAGGCGGCAAGGGCAAATAGACCAATACGTCCCAACCCTTCAAGTACATTTTGGGCGATTTCTATTTGCAGACAAACGGAACAATGCTCTCCAAGGCAGTCATGATCAAGGTTGGTAAAGACGAAGCTCTCCGCAAAAACGGCGGCAAGAGCCAAGCATGCCGTTAAAACAATAAGTGTAAGCCTTTTTTGCGAAAACCCAACCATGTTTAGTACTGTACATCAAAAACAATTTTTATGTAAGTGATTGTACCGGCATAGAAGCGAAATGCATTTTTCCGCCGTACTTAGTTATATGAAAATATTTTTGAAGAAAAATCTTAACCTGATACGGGAGTTTGTTTTTCCGGCGGACTGCGCCGTCTGTGGAAAGATGCTTTTAAAAAACGATGAAGCGTACTACGGACTTTGCGCGGAATGTGCGGCGCTCTTTCCGGTGGAAAACGAAAGCCGCTGTGAAAGCTGCGGGCGTCCCCTAATATCCGAAACGGGGCACTGTCTAAGCTGCCGTGCCGAAGATCCGCCGTCTTTTGACGGAGTAATATCGCTGTATCCATACCTTGGGCGGCATAAAAAAATTCTATCGGCGTACAAGTTCGGCAAGAACCGTTGTTTGGGAAATTTTTTTGCGGAAAAGTTTTTGGAGGGCTGCGCCCTGTTCCCGCCGTTTGATAACAAACCCGTGTGGGTGCCGGTTCCGCCCCGCAGCGGGAAAATAAAAAAAACAGGCTGGGATCAAATTGAGTACATTGCCCGCGCTATTGAATGTAAAAAACAGATACAGGTTGAACGCTGCCTTAAACGTCTGCCCACCAAAAGTCAAAAAGAACTTGGCAGGCAGGGCAGAAAAACAAATCTAAAAGGCAGAATACTTACCGTTAAAAAACCGCCGGAAAACGTCATTTTATTTGACGATGTTTTTACAACCGGATCAACAATGGATGTCTGCGCGGCAGCCCTAAAGGATGCCGGATCTAAGACTGTACATGGGATTTGTCTTTACTATGATTAAACGGATTTATAACATCCCACTGTGTCGCCAACATTCCGGAAAGCATCAAACAAAAACCCAGCACCGTCCAAGTTCCCGGTTTTTCATGTAACAAAAGAACGCCGCCCAGCGCGGCAAAAACGCTTTCAAGGCAGAGTATTATAGATGCATGAGCCGGAGGCGCGGTCTTCTGTGCAACGGCTTGCAGTGTATAGGCTATGCCCACCGAGCAAATACCGCCGTATAGCAGGGGAACAGCTACGTCGGCAAGGGACGCGAAACAAAAGGCTTTGGAGAAAATTTCAACCCCGCCGCTAAGTCCTAGTTTTGTGGAGATACCCGCAGCCGCCGCGGCTAACGATAGAATACCGCAAACGGTAAACTGCCCGCAGGAAAGTTTTATAGCGTCAATTTTTTTAACAAAACTATCGATCAACAAAACATGAACAGTCCATAAAACGCCGCTGATAGCGGTAAGCATATCGCCGCGGTTTATCGAGTCAAAATCAAACACCCCCGAAACAAAAAAAAGACCGGAGAGTGTCAGTAAAGCCCCTATCCAAGTGGGAATCCCTGTTTTTCTTCCCAAAAAAATGCCGAAAATCGGCACCAAAACCACATAAATACCCGTTATAAAGCCGCTGTTTCCCGCAGTCGTCCAAAGAAGCCCGATTTGCTGTAGAGACGCCGCAAACCACAAGCAAAGACCGGAAACCACAGATGCAAAAATAACGGATTTAGCGCCGCCTTTTGTTTCTTTACCGGTTGTCCCGACGGCACTTTTTTTATTTTTCAGGCTCAAAAAAAAGATAAGCGGCAGCAGCGACAGGCTGCCCAGCAGAAACCTAATACCGTTAAACGTAAAAGGTCCCACGAATTTATTACCGACCCGCTGTGCGACAAATGCAAACCCCCATATACAAGAGGTAAGCAGAAGAAGGCCATCTGATTGTAACACTTTTTTATTCATACAGTATTATATCATACAAAAATAACTATTAGCAACTCATAGTTTCATTTTTTTAATATGGGCGCATCCCCGCTGCGCGGGGTCGGGCTATCCGCTTGTATCTTTTTTCTGCGCAAAAAGTATACCGCTTCTATCCCTTGCGCATTTAGTTATTTTGTGTAAAACTTAAATAGTTTATAATATTAGGATAATCAATATGTTTAAGAATGTTATAAAATATGTTGGCGGTAATTTTGGAAATCCTAATGGAACCGGCGGAAAAATCTCTGCCAAACTAATGAACATTATAAATCAAAAGCAATACAAAGCCGTATTAAAAAATATAAATATAGAATCCAATAATACCGTTTTGGATATTGGTTTTGGTAATGGATATTTAATAAATAAATTATTCAAACAAAATAACAATATCAATATTTATGGAATAGAAATATCCAATGATATGTTAAACAAAGTAAAAAATAAAAACACAGAAAAAATAAGCAATGGATCATTAAAATTGTTTTTAGAGAATATTGTTAAAACATCATTTGAAGAAAGCACATTCGATAAAATCTATACTGTAAATACGGTATATTTTTGGAATGAATTGAACAAATGTTTTTCTGAAATTAAAAGGATATTAAAGCCAAACGGAATGTTTATAAATGTAATATATACCAAAGAATATTTGGATAAAATAATATATACTAAATATGGCTTTAATAAATATAGTAAAGACGAAATAGAAGAAATAACAAAAGAAAATGGAATGAAAATAATAAAGACAATAGAAATAAAGAAAAATAAATCCTATTGTATAATATCAAGCCTCAGTTAGCCGCATTTGTATGGGTTTTCTTTTTAAACAGCCTGCTTACAAGGCGGACGAAGGAAAGCTCTTTCATTCCCAAAAGACCCTGCGGTCGGTACAGCATCACTATTATCAGAATTAGCGGGTAGATTAGCAGGCGGTATTCCTGCAGGAAGCGCAAAAACTCCTGCAAATAGGTAAGTACATAGGCGGCAAGGATTGAGCCGGTCATTGAGCCCATGCCGCCCAGCACGACGAATATCAGGTAGTCTATGCTCTTGTTGAAAGAGGCTATGTCGGGTTTTACAAAACCTATCACCATGGCGTATAACGCGCCGCCTATGCCGGCTATGAAAGCTGCTATAACAAAGCCTGTCATCTTGTAGCGGAAAACCCCTATACCGGAAGAATTCGCAGCGATCTCGTCTTCGCGGACGGCTAGGATCGCCCTGCCGTAACTTGAGCGTAAAAAATTTTGCGATAGGATCACTATAAGCGTTAGGGTTGCCGTTACGGTAAGAAATGAAAGCGCGGGTGCGAAAGAAAGTATCGTAGGAAACTGTCTGCCGTTAGCTCCACCTGTTATTCCGCGCAAGTTTGTTAGTATAACCCTGATTATTTCGCCAAAACCAAGCGTAACTATTGCAAGGTAGTCACCCGTAAGTTTTAGGGTAGGAAAACCGATTAGAAATCCTATAAAAGCGGCTAGGAGCGCGGCAAGAATAGTCGCAAGAGGCAGGGGCAGGTGTAATTCCAGCGAAAAAAATATACAGGAATAGGCGCCTATTGCCATAAAACCGGCTTGCCCTATGGAAAGCTGTCCCGTTATTCCTGTTATCATGTTTACGCTTACCGCAAGAATGGCATTTACGCCCGCCACCGTGATAATTTGAGCCAAATAAGCGTCGATTATGTCAAATTTTATCAAAATTGAAGGGACAACGGTTAAAAAAACCGAAAAACCCGCCAAAATCGTAAAATTTTTTCCCTTGTCCCTCATTACTTCTTCCCTCGTCCCATCATACTTTTATCTAAACTTTGACCCTAGTCTTAGCTCCCATTATCCCCGTCGGTTTAACAAGCAGTATGATTATCAGGATCGAGAACGTTACGGCATCCGAGTACTGCGAGGAGATAAAACCTTTGGTGAGCGTTTCCGCAACGCCAAGCGCGATACCGCCTATCATAGCGCCGGGTATAGAGCCTATGCCCCCAAAAACCGCAGCGACAAACGCCTTTAACCCGGGCATAGTGCCCATAGTCGGTGATATTTGCGGGTAGGCAAACGCAAAAAGTATACCGCCGGCAGCCGCAAGCACCGAGCCTATGGCAAAGGTAAACGAAATCGTGTTGTCTACGGAGATGCCCATAAGGCTTGCCGTCTGCATATCGAAGGAAACCGAACGCATAGCCTTTCCGCGTTTTGTGTAGGTTATGATGTAGTTCAGCATCAGCATAAGCACGGCGGACACCACAATCACTATAACTTGGATATTTGAAATCGAAAAAGCGCCTATATTGATGTTGTTTACCTCGGGGCGCGGAAATTGCCTCGGATTAGGACCAATGAATGGCAGCACCCTCGCCGCGTTCTGCAAAATCAGGGAAATGGCTATTGCGGTGATAAGCGAGTTAAGACGGGGGGCGCTCCTTAGCGGACGGTAGGCAAGCCGCTCAATTACCACACCCAAAATTGCGCAAAGGCTCATAGAGAAGACAAAGGCAAGCAGAATCGACCACGGGCTAACCCCAAGGAGCATAAACACGAAGTAACCTGAGTACGCGCCCGCCATAAGAATATCTCCGTGCGCAAAATTTATGAGCAGCACGATGCCGTATACCATCGTATAGCCCAGCGCGATCAACGCGTATATGCTGCCAAGTGAGAGACCGTTTATAAGCTGTTGGAAGAAAATACCGCCGCTGCCCATTATATCCTTTCTATAACCAGCATAGTTTGATCAAAGCTAAGTTACAAGCACCACAGAGGGTGTCGGCGCTCACGGCTATCTGTAGGCTGTTAAAAATCAGTGATAATGTCCCCTTAATAAATCAATAGAAATGTCCCCCTCTGGTAAGATTAGATGGGAGGCAAAGATGGCTGGCAGAATAGCGATGGGACAGAAAGATTTATTGAGGAGCAAA
>BNVA01000011.1 GCA_025997755.1 Spirochaetia bacterium
GTGTTGGGAAAAAACAACTGCGCCGCATTGACGGGAAATATGTCAACATCGAAATAACAGAGAAAACACGCAAAAAGCGTGTTTACAAGCCATATTATGACGCTGAAACAGCCGAAAAACTCATCCTGCTTTGGAATAACTTTAGCCGGCCATGCGGCAAATTATTCGCCCAGTTTCTAAAATCAAATTTGGATATTATAAGGCTTGCGGTGAAATACACTATGTCTGACGCAATCGCCTACAAACTCAAAAAAATAAGCGCAAGGACTATTGACCGCATACTTCACAAACCAAAACAGCAGATGAAAATCCGCGGCACCAACGGAACAAAACCGGTGCGCATTCTCCATCGCGCTATTCCGATAGCCACATGGTTTGAATATGCAACGCGGCCAACCGGATATTTTCAAATCGACCCCGTGCAACACGACGGCGGAAATTCCGCAGGGGAGTTTTGTTACACATTAACAATGACCGATGTAAAAACAGGTTGGACAATACATCTGGCACTAAAAAACAAAGCTTCGTGCTGGGTCGTGAAAGCCCTTGAAATGGCTCTCAAACAGCTTCCGATGGGGTTAAAATGCATACATTCAGATACCGGTAGTGAATTTATAAATGAACCGGTTGATAAATGGTGTAAGAAGCATTGTGTTGAGTTTACAAGGGGACGACCTACTCACAAAAATGATAACTGTTATGCCGAACAGAAAAATTACGCTACTGTCCGTAAGGTCGTCGGCTACTTCCGTTACGAAGGAGCCACGGGTGTAGAAGCTCTGCAAGCGGTCTATGACGCATACGACCCTATACTCAATCTATATTATCCATGTATGAAACAAATCAGTTGTGAAAGAATTGGTGCAAAAAAGAAACGCAAGTATGATACGGCTAAAACACCGCTGCAACGGTTGTTTGAGTGCTCTTTCGATGAAAAACTGGAGGGTATCAGGATAAAGCAGGATGCCCTGCGCTTCAAAGAATCTATACCGCTTGTAGCTCAAAAGTGTCTCATGGATAAAGCTGTTTAACATTTGCTTTCTACTGTACATGATGTACCTGTAACTCTTCCGCGTCGCGGAAGGAATCGACATGGTTAGTTTTTTACACGGCGCATCACGGGATTACACTATCTTATTTAGATTTGAATTTTTTGCGGTCTTGCCGGATTTCCGACTACGCGTACTCCGGAATTTACATTGCCAATTACAACAGAACCCATTCTTATAAAAGCGTCTCTTTCAATAACAACTTTATTATTAACACAAGAATTTATACCTAAAAATATGTTGTCTTCCACAGTCACTCCTCCTGCAATTATTACACCGGCAGTCAACACAGAGTTTTCACCAATACTTACATTATGCGAAACACATACCAGATCAGCTATTTTTGTATTTTTTCCAATAAGAGTATAGCCTTCAAAAATTGATTTAGCGATTACGGTATTATTGCCAATATAAACATTTTCGCACAATTTACAACCACCACTGTGAGAAGCAATAAAATTATCACCTTTTTTATCTTTCAAAACTTGAAAACCCTCGGCACCTATAACACTATTACATCCGACAATCACATTTTTTTCGATTACCGTTCCTTGATTTATAACTGTATTAGCTCCTATTGTTACGTTTTCTCCAATAATTACCCCTTTTTCAATTTACGCGGATTTATGGATGTTACATCCATTCCCTGTTTTGGGTTTGAAAAACCTATCACCATAAAAAATGGTTTCATTAAAAAGGTATGAATGTAATTTATAAAAACCTTCTTCAGGATAATCTACGACAAAAAACGACAGGTTTTGATATTCTTTTGAAACCACATCGCAGCCATTTTTAGTTAAAAAGATGGCTCTGATTCTATTATTATTTAGATATTTTAAAAAATCCAAAGATGTTATATATGAAATTATACTGTCATATTTTGTTTCTCGGTTGCCCAGGTTTAATCCGTCAATTTTTTTATCTGTGCCGGTAAAATCAATTTGTAATATATTTGCAACATCATGCAGATACATACTTCTAAAAGAGATGTCACTCATCCAATTCCGCCAGCTTTATATACAATTTCTTGCCGTCTTTTGTTTTTATAAACGCGTTTGGATACGGATCTTCCAACATTCTTATTTTATTGTAAAGATACAATCCTTCTTTATTTTGCAATTCATCCAACGTTATCTCACTCTCTTCCGGTGTTCTTCTTTTAAAAGAGGTCGCCTCTGCATTATTCTGTTTTCTAGGTTTATAATCACCACTTAACATTTTTAATGTTAAACAAATACCTACATCTATAATTCTATCAAAAATTTCAAATAAATGTCCAGCTAGAGATATTTCTCCTTGTGCTATTATATCTCCTGTATCTATGCCGCCGTCTATAAAAAATAGCGTTACAGCAGATTTTGTTTCACATCTAATTATTTGATTTTGTATTGGACTCCCGCCGCGGTATTTTGGCAATGGTGATATATGCAAAACGACAGACTTATATTTTGAGAATATTTCTTCGCCAACTTTTTCACTCCATCCGTAGTATAAAATAAAATCCGGATTAAATTCAAATATTCTCTTAGCATCGTATTCTTTTACATCATTAAAACGCAAATATTCATGTTCGGGGCAGCATCTGATTATTTCATTATATATTTTTAACGTCCAATCTCTATACCCGACACAGGCAATTTTCATTTTGTTGCCTTGCCATGTAGAAAAAAGAAATAAAATATCTCTATATTTATCCTATTTTTCGGGGGGGGGGGGGCTAATATATTTCTAGCTACAGCACACATAATATGCTTGGTGTTTATAAAATAAGCGCTATTATTAAAATGCTCTGTCAATGATTTTTCTACATTTATATGTTTTTCGTTATCATAAAAAGTTGTGTTTTCCCAGTATGAAATAACATCATTTGCGGTATCCCATTTAACAGGATTTCTTGCGGTATTAATTATTACACTTTCAAAATTATCAAGCATAAATGGCACAACTGTTTTTGTCATAAACACTGCGCTTGATGAAAACACATCATCCGGTATTATAACATTGCTATCACGCAATAAATAAAATAACTCATTATTATTGTTGTTGTATGGACCTACAATTACTAAGATTCCATTGGGCAACAAACGGTCCTTAATGTTATTTAATACTATATCTACATCATTTGCATAATACAAACCATAAGAGCAAAAACATATCGAGAATCTTTTATCAACCGGAATATGATTTTGAAATTCGTCCAATCCTGAATTTATTGGAACTACAGAAACACCCATATCATTACAGCTTTTTACAGTTACATCTAACGCTTTTTGTGATATATCAACAGCAAAGATATTTTGATTTTTTGTAACATATTGCGCAAAAAACTTTGTTTGCGCACCTGTGCCGCAGCATAATTCAAGAATATCACCTTCTTGCGGCAGTTCAAAGTTAGAAAATATCCAATCATTAAAATTAAAATTACCACTTGGCGTATTTTGTTTAATCCTTGTTAAAAGAAAATCTGTATTTTTAGCCGCATTTATATTTATCATTTATTTCTCCTGAAAATAATATTACTTAATCCTTTCCCTAAGCAAGCAAAAAGCTTCAGCGTAATTGCAACCGGCTTGCATACCTCTATACCTTGCAAGAGAACGTATTCCTTCTTCTGAACGCGGATAAGGAAAGGCTTTTAACTCCGAATCATACTGATTCATTGCATTTATCTTAGCTTCGATATGTGACTCATCTAATGAAATAAAAACATTCGGCTTAAAAGTTTCTGTATAGCGCCATTCGGTAGACGATAATATCTCAAACAAATACACACGTTCAACAAAATTAGACGAGCATGGTCTTGTTGCTTGTAGCACAGCTTGAAATACTATTAGGTGATCATTGTTCACGTCAACATTGCAATGTGTAAAAATTGTATCGGGTTTAAACTCATTGATCTGTTTTTCTACAATCTTTCCTATATCAATTAATGACACTGTGTCCAACCTACAACTTGGTAAACTCGAATACACGATATCTTTTACACCCAAAGAATTCAATGCTTTTTTTGAACATTCATATCTGTGTTCAATTTCTGATCTTGCCTTTTCACTGTTAATATCTTTTAGATCATAACGGGCAGTTGTTCCCTCGGCAAGAAATAAAACTCTACAGTCTAACCCCCCCCCCCCCCCCCATTAATTTAGATATTGTTCCTCCACAACCTAAAACTTCATCGTCAGGATGAGATGCTACAATCAGCATTTTTCGCCCGGATAATCCGTGGGGGCTAATATTTTGGTTATCCATAAAATCCTTAAAACTCCTTTAACTCAATAATCATATCTTTCATAGTCGGAATTACTGTGTAATCTGCCATTTTCCATAACTCTTTGTTTATACTGTTATTGTTCGTGTTAATCGTCCTGTTTATACTTTGGCTCGCATCAATATTTGTAATTGTTATATCTTTACGATTGAATACTATTCCATAATATTTTAACAAATCGGCTTTACTCATACAATCACTTGCTACAACATGCTGCAAACCCGAAAACCAAAAATCATTATTAATAATTCCCCTACAAATTTTTGCAAAAGCCAAAACACTTACTCCATTCCAAAAATGATTTTTATAACCATAAACCTTTCCATTTTTAGGTTGACTTAAGAACCACTCTAAGTTCGACAATTTATTTTTTATTTCACGTCCAAAGATCGAACAACGCAGATTCATAAAGTTTTCTGCATTTATTTCTCCTAAACTTTTTGTTTTTCCGTAAACATCAGTTGGGTTATGTAAATCTGTTTCTATATAATTTCCTTTTACTCCGTCATAAACACAGTCTGTAGCTATTTGAATTATTTTTATACCGCATTTCGCAAGTTTATGTGGAAACAATGAATTTACTTTTATTGCACGTTCCACATCATCTTTGTTTTTATCATCTATATGATGTTTAATAAAACCAATACAGTTAATAATATAATCACAATTCTTTACACAGTTCTGTATATCATCTATAGTTGTTGTTTCCGCATCAAGTTCTCTTCTGGTTGTGCCAACCACATCAAAACCGGCATCTTTCATAACCTTAAAGACTGCGTTGCCCAACATTCCGGTTGTTCCTAAAACTGCTATTTTTTTCATTATCTATTGTCTCTTACTTCCTTAATTAAATATTCCATATATAGGGATATTTTTGTATCCGACCATCTCACAAAGTTTTTTATTTAAATTTTCATATTTCTTTACCCAGAACTATAGATCAAATTATCATTTCATTATGATAACACTGCCACACCAATCGGCTAATTGAAAATAGGGCACATCATACTCCGCACAAAATTTTCTAACTGCTTCTTTTACACCAGAACAACCTTTGTTGTTATAGTCATGAATGAAAATACAACCGCCCTTTTGTAATATTGGATAAAAAAAACAAAGTCCACTCATAGTTGGAGCAAATAAATCAACATCTAAGCTAACAAACACAAAATTTTCATTCAAATCTTTTGCGGTATCAGGAAAATAGCCTTTTTTTATAACCACATTTTGTGGATATTTCATTTGTGACATTACCAGTTCAATGCTCGTGGCAGTCAGCACACCCCCCCCCCCCCACTCATCGGCTTTTGAAAAAGCCTTTTCAATTTCAGTCTGAACATCTTTAGAATCAAAACCTTCAAATGTATCAAACAAATATAGTTTTCTGTTAGGAAAAAGCATATTTATATATCGCGCAAAACCACCTCTGTACACACCCAATTCGGCAACCGAACCTGTTATGTTTTTGCATTTTATATCATGTGCCACCAATTCCAAACTTACATTTCGTATGTAATCAAAGTCGTCCAATACAAAAGGGTTTATTTTCTCTCCATAATTATAGAGAGTTGAACAAAATATTTTATGCGATTTAAAATTCATTGCATTGATTATAGTTGCAATTTTGCAATATGCAAAATATAATATTCCTTTTAATAATTCTTTTGGACCATTTTTTAAAGAAGCCAATATTTTTAGCTTTAATATATGTATCAAATTAATTTTTCAACTCCTCTATTATATATTCGTTTTTTAACAACAATTCCTTTAATTCCTGCATTGATAATTTTTTTGTATTCTCAGAATTGTATTCTTTATCAACTATTTTTTTACCGTATTCATGTATATATTTTGTATAGTTTAAATCACGCAAGTCGGCAGGTATACGGTAATAGCTACCCAAATCTTCGGCTTTTGACATTTCTTCTTTTCCGCATAATGTTTCATGCATTTTTTCACCGTGACGTGAGCCTATTATAATGATTTCATTTTTTGCGCTAAATAACTCCTTTAACGCCGTTGCTAAATCTATTATGGTTGCGGCAGGTGCCTTTTGAACAAAAAGATCGCCAGGGTTTGCATTTTCAAAGGCAAATACAACTAAATTTATCGCATCGTGCAAGGTCATCATAAAGCGAGTCATATCAGGCTCCGTAATAGTAAGCGGCAAACCTTGCTTTATTTGTTGAACAAAAAGCGGAATGATGGAACCGCGTGAACACATCACGTTACCATATCGCGTCGCGCTAATTATGGTCCCGTTATATCTTGCCCTTGAATCTCGTGATTTCGAGATAGACAGTTTTTCCATCAACGCTTTTGTCATTCCCATTGTATTTATTGGGTATACAGCCTTATCGGTGCTAAGAACTACTAGTCGTTTTATCTTATTAACGATTGCGGATTCAAGTACATTTTCAGATCCCAAAACATTAGTTTTTATTGCTTCCATAGGGTAGAACTCACAAGCAGGCACTTGTTTTAACGCCGCAGCTTGAAATACATAGTCTACACCCATCATTGCGCGGTTAATACTATTAAAATCCCGCACGTCACCTATAATGAAATTTAATTTATCGTTATTAAATTTTATACGTAAATCTTCCTGTTTTTTTTCATCCCTGCTAAAAACACGAATTTCTTTTAAACCGGCGTTTTTAAAATGCTCTATTGTTTGTGAACCAAAAGAGCCGGTGCCGCCTGTAATAAGAAGCGTTTTGTTTATAAAACTAGAAAATTCCATATTCGCCATTTTGCCTTTTTTATTATATTTTGTAAACCCTTGTCAACTCTCTTTTACCATTTTATAATTCGATATATGAAAAACATTATTTGTTCGGAAAGTGAATTCCTTTCCGAGGTTAAAGAAAAACGTTACCGGCTTATCTGTTTTGGTACCGGTGTTTTGTCAAAAGAGCTTTTGCAGCAATCCGAATTAGCAGAGGCGATAGTCGCTTTTGCCGATAACGATTCGGAAAAGCAAAACAGACATTTTATCGGCAATGGAAAAACTTATCCCATTATAAGCCCCGCCGATATTCCATCTTATATTTTAGTAGACTCCGCTATCATTGTCGCAAGTTCACACTTTAAAGCGATAACAAAACAGCTTGAACAGATAAGCGCACTGTCCGATATTTCTTGTTACAACTACACTTTAATTCGTATCAATGCAAGCGCAGACAGCGACGAATTTTTTGAACGGCGGCTTGTAAACGAAGCGTTAAACGAATACCGTTCAATCCTTACGGAGCGCAGGACGGAGGAATCTATTAAACAAAAATTGTTAAATGAAAAAGCCTCATTTATGCGTAGCAGGCTTCCCGACGGCACTCATCCGGTTGTTATTCCGCGTATTATGATTATGCCGTCTACAAAATGCAACCTGCGCTGCAAAGGCTGTTCGTCGTTATTTCCGTACTTTACAAAACCATCAGATATTAGCATCGAACAATTAAAAAGCGATCTGTCGGTTTTTTTCGGCGCTATCGATGAATGTATACGCTTAACTATTGGCGGCGAACCTTTTCTTTATCCGCATCTAAAAGAACTTCTTGAGTTTCTTTTTGAAATACCAAACTTGTCCGGCATAATGATGTTTACAAACAGCACGATTATGCCGAAAGAAGAAGTATTGCCTTTACTACAAAATGAAAAAATATTTTTCCATATCAGTGATTACGGACACATCGAAAAGATGAGCCGCCTTGCCGCGTTGTTTGAATCAAAAGGCATAGCCTTTGATGTTCTTTCCGAACAGACATGGACGGATATGGGCGGCACGGAGTTCAGAAACAAAGATGCCGAAACACTGCGCTATCAATACTTAAACTGTGATCAGGGCAGGGTCATAAAAGCTATTTTTGACGGCAAGCTGTATATATGCGCCCGCAGCGCACGTATGCACGCGCTTGGCACTTACAGCTCCGCAAACGATCGCATAACGCTTGCAAAGTCAGACTCAAAAGAAGAACTCCGCGCAAAATTACACAGGCTTTACTATTCCGAATGTGCCGATGCTTGCAACTATTGCGACCTTGGCAGTTTTCCTTCAAAGATCATTCCGGCAGGCGTTCAAATAAACGGCAATTTTAAACAATCGGAATGGACGCTCGTTAGGCGATCCGAATATAACCGGTTAAAAAAATCGGAAGGTCTTGAATGAATCCTGCAAACGAACAAGAATTTATCGTCGATCTTTTTAAGAAAAACTTTTCGTCGCCAGAATATCACTCAATTATAATCTACGGCATCGGACGAAACACACAGGCGATAATCAGCGAATGTACCGACTATCCCATCACCGGTCTTATGGATGCCGAAGCTGCGGGTTCCGTTGTTTACGGTAAAAAAGTTTTTTCAAAAGACGACCTTCTTGCACTCACGCCAGTTCCCGTCATTGTTATTGTCGCCCGAGATTCTGTCGTCAACATAATATACAAACGCATCGAAAGTCTGGAAACTTCAGGCATTTTTATATTCAAACTAGACGGCACACGTTTTGAAAAAGGAAGCATCGAATACAAAAATAAAGATATGCCGTATTGGTCTATATCTGATGCCGACTTAAAAAAACAAATTGACGCGCATGATGTTATTTCATTTGATATTTTTGATACGCTTGTTATGCGATATTGCTTAAAACCGCCTGACATTTTTACTATTGTCGAACAGCAATGCGGTATAACTGGTTTCGCAAAAATCCGCAGGGCGGCAGATAAACAACTTGGCATCTTGCATAGTATTGACGATCATTACGAGCTAATACAAAAAGAGTTAAATATCTCTTCTTGCGATGTTCAAAATATAAAAAACATCGAATTTGAAACGGAAAAATCTTTTATACTCGCCCGCACCAAAATAGTCGAAATGCTTTACTATGCGCTTAACAAAAACAAAACTGTCTATCTTGTTTCGGATATGTATTATAACGAGTCGCAAATGAGAGAGCTTCTTTTTCATTGCAATATTAACGGCAATTTTTCTATCATTGTGTCATGCGATAAAAAACTTTCAAAAGGAAGCGGCGGACTATTTCCGTTATTTGCGGTAGAAACCACCGGGAGCCGCCTGCATATAGGCGACAACCGCATAGCCGACATTGAAATGGCAAAGGCGGCAGGACTCAATACATTCCATATCTTGAGCGCCTACGAACTGTTATCGGCATCATCAATGCAACAGATACTTTCGGAAGAAAGTTCCGCACAAAACAATAGCTTGCTGGGTTTTTTTATTTCCCGCCGCTTTAACGATCCGTTCGCGTTATATGGCAAACAAGGCATTGTAACAACGGATACATTGTTTGATATTGGCTACAATTACATAGCGCCGTTGATTTTTGAATATTTATTTTATCTGACAAACAAACTCCGTACAGACAAAATTGAAAAAATTATTTTTTCCGCACGCGACGGGTATCTCTTACACAATGCGTATATGATGTTAATGAAAAAATACCCGGATTTACCGGAACCTGTTTACCTTAAAATATCACGCCGTTCCGTTACCGCTGCCGCACTACAAAGTGCCGATGATATTTTTCATATAGCAAAAAGAATCTTTAACGGAACCGTAACGGCGTTTTTTACACAACGCTTTGGAATTACCGTTGACAATATTGACGGCATTAAAAAATGGCAAACAAGTAGCAAAGAAGCGCAAGAGTTGCTTGAAAAATATACTACAAAAATTCTGCAAAATGCCGCAAACGAAAGGAATAGCTACTATAGCTATTTACAAAAAAACAAACTAACCGATAACTGTAAAAAAGGTTTTTTTGATTTTGTGGCAAGCGGAACCGTACAATACTATCTTGAATGTTTGTTAAAACAAAAATTGCATGGTTACTATTTTGCTACTATGAATCTGCCTAACAATTTCTATCAAAATGGCGATATTGAAACCGCTTACGGAAATATAACTTCTTACGGCTCAAACAGCATTTTTGCAAAACGCTATTTGCTGCTGGAATCAATTTTAACCGATCCCGATCCCACGCTCATAAAGATTGATGAAAGCGGCGCTTTTGTTTTTTCGGATGAAGTAAACTCCGGTTATGCCAAAATTAAAGATATTCACGCAGGGGTTTTGCAGTATGTTGAAGACAGACTGCCGCTTTTCCGATATGATAAAACAATGCCTGCGCTTAACGAAGCCGCACGGTTGTTCGGTTCATTGTTCAATAGTGAGTGTACAATTCCCGACAATCTAAAATCAGTTTTTATCAATGACGATCTATATGATGGGCGAAGCGCCTATTCAAGTTTTATCGACTAACAAGGAGCAATAATGTACAACGACATTTACAATCAAGAACAATATGCATACACCTATACAACTTTGTATAAATGGCTGCAATTAGCAACAAATAAAAAAAGCATTAGCGGTTTCTTTTTCAAGAACAATTTAAAACGCATTGCCATTTACGGCGTTTCCGGTCTTGGCGAATTGCTGTTTGGCGAATTAAAAACGAGCGGCATTGAAACCGTTTGTTTTGTCGATAAAAAGTTCGCAGACTACCCGGCAGGTTATCACGGCACACCGGTTATCGGCATCAACAATATTCAATCTTTAAAAAAAGATATTGGTGCTTTTGTCGTAAGTCCTGTCTACTACTTCCTTGATATACTGGAAGACCTGCACAATTCAGGCATTCCGTATCAAAAAATCATATCATTAAATATGCTACTACAGGAGTAATTATGAAAAAAGCCGGTATTCTTACAGTTCATTTTTTTGAAAACTTTGGCTCATGCCTGCAGGCTTACGCGCTAAAAACCGCGATTGAAAAAAACTGCGGCGTAGGTGCCGATGTTATAAACTATATTCCTACATTGCCGGAATATAAATATTTTGCAGAGCCAAAAATGATTCAAAATTATGGCATAAAAAAATCATTATTTAAATCTTTTTGCAAAAATCAAATCGGCATATTTGACAAACCGCTTTCAAAAAAAGAATTGGCGGATACAAACTATGATTACTATATAACAGGCAGCGATCAAGTTTGGAATATGGATATAACCAAAGGCGATACCGCATATTTTTTAGACTTTGTTACGAACAAACCAAAAATTGCTTACGCCGCAAGTATGGCGGTAGAATCAACCGACGAAAAAATCAATACACGGCTGTTTGAAAAATATATACCGTTATTTAATAATATCTCAGTCCGTGAGAAAACTCACGAGCATTTTATTCAACAATTCACCGGTGTACCTGTGAAGACTGTTCTTGATCCAACATTTCTTTTAACTTCCGATCAATACAACGGTCTTATTGAAAATGGTAAAAGTGAACAAACAATTAAACCGCCTGAAGAACCATATCTGTTATTCTTTTTTTTAACACATGATCCTGCGGCTGTTGACTATGCAAATGTTATTGCAAAGATGCTTGGGTTAAAACTTGTTCACTATTTTGCTGACTTTCCAAAACGAGTCTTCCCGGCCGGTGCACTTGATATGACATTCGCGGGACCGCTTGATTTTTTATCTTTAGTAAAAAACGCAAGTCTTATATTTACAAATTCTTTTCACGGCACTGTCTTTTCTATTATTTTTGAAAAGCCGTTTTATACGTATACAGCAAAACGAAAAATGCTTTCGCGGGTTTTGGACTTAACATCAGAACTGGGATTGGAAGCAAGGCGTTTTGGAACGCACGGCGATCTAAACAACCTCAGTCTTGATGTTGATTTTTCCAAAGCACGGCAGCAAATAACATCACGGCGTAACGAAGCGTTTAACTTTCTAAACGAAGCGTTAGCTCTCAGAAAAGGCTAATTTATGGGTATCATCAGGAACAAACAGGATATCCCCCCCCCCCCGCGTTTTCAACAGCTTCCATAAATTTTTTATAACCTTTTGTTTTCATAAAATTTTCCAAAACACCATGTTTTTCATTATCTTCAACAGTAATAAGTCCAAATTTATACTTTTTGAAATCAATACTTTCCAAAATTCTTAGCTCGGCACCTTCAGTATCTATAGACATAAAATCTATATATTTTACATCGGGATGATTTTCCATTATTTTATCAAATGTCAATGTTTTTACTTTTATAATTGTTCCTCTTCTTTTTTCGCGAGCAATATTTACATTTGAAGTCATAAGCTTAGACCCTAAATCTACATCATCTTGAAAAAAATCAGCCTCACCTGAATTTGCATCCACAGCAACATTATACATATAACATTTTCTTGTTCTCTTTAGTTCTTGAAAAACATCATATTGTGGTTCTACGCATATTCCATCCCAACCTAACTTTTCAAATACATAGGTATTACTTAGGGATATTCCATTATTAGCACCAATATCAATATAGAAACCTTCACTCTTTTTCTTAAAATACAAATATGTTATCATGTCTTGTGAACGACTGCCTTGAAACTTTAGATTTCCATAGTTTCGTCTGTTTTGAATAAACCACCCAATATGGTACCTCAACATTTTTCCAAACGGTACAACATTAAGCGCAACCAAGACAATTGATCTTAATTTCATGAACACTGGGCTATCAATGAATTTCATTTTTATCCTCGCTATCAAGCACACTCAAATTTTCTTGCAAATATAAACTCTATTATCATCATATATACAAGGACCAATTTTGGGTCCGATATTTTTTGGCAAGTTATCGCCTTCAATAACCTCTACGGAAAAACCCACATTTAAAAAAAGTGAACTACAATTATTACCAAATATTCGTAAATGGTCACTTTGACCAAACTGTTTAATACGTTGTTGGTTAGTAATTTCTCGTGGCGCTTCTAAAATTATATCGATATTTCTGTTTGTTGGGATTGTTAATTCAAGAATTCCATTTTTTTCAAAACTCGTCTACATTCACGCAACGTTGCCTCGTAATCAACCACATGCTCAAGAACATGATTGCAGCATATTAATGACCACGTTTCATCCTTGAAAGGCATATTTTGTATATCAATTTTTAAATCGGCACTTTTGTCAAACAAATCAGCATTAACATAATTATATCCGTTTCTATAAAAGTACTTTTTTACAGAAAACTCACCTGCAAATAATAACACATTAAAATCTTCGCTACGGGGGAGGGGGGTTATCGAAGTAATAACACGCAATTCTGTGTCTTGGAGAAGAATAACAATTTGGATACATGGTTTCACGTCTAAAATTACCAGGATATAGCTTTTCATCTTTGGTATTTAAATCAAAATTCATAAAAGCTTTAAAAGTTTTCCCACAGCAAGGACATAATACGTTATTACCGCTATATTTTGAATTATAAAAATCTAACTTCAAACGCTGATTTATAACTAGCCGGCTTAGCCATCCCGGTAATATCTTTTTCATTATACCTTGAATAAACATTACAACAATCAATATGTACTCCCATTACCCTAAAAAATTTTTCTTCCATAAAATGCTTTTACATATTTTTCACTTGCCATTCAATCTGTTCGTCAATTCCCGCATCTAATGTGGTAAATCTGAAATCCTCAAACTCTGCAAAAAGACGCTGATTACTTGCAGTATACTCGTTATTAAACCCGTCCTTTAACAATTTGATGCCGTTCGGGTTGTTCATTTTTTGCGCTACGATTTTAGCGATTTCTGACAACAAAACATGTTTTCCGGTAACGATATTGTAGTCGTGGTACTTTGGTTTGTTATCAATAAAACACCGGATAACTTCAACTAAGTCTCCAACATACAAGAAGTCAAAATAGCAATCCTGACGAATCGTAACAGGTTCATTCTTTAGGCAGCAGTCAATAGCGTTGTATATAAATTTATGCTTTGCATCGCCGGGTCCATAGCAGCCGAAAAGTCGTATGTTATAAATATTTGTTGAGTTTCGCGCAATGGCGTTAATTATATATTTTGCAAAACCGTAATCATCGCCCGGTATGGATTTTCCTATATCTGTTTCATCCGCCATTTTAATATCACGGCTTTTATCATATTCCGCACCGGAGCCTAAGTACAAAACCTTATCAAACCTATCCGCATAAAATTCAAAATTCAGAAAAGCGCGCATCATATCATCAAAGCGTTTTTCTTTATCATCCAAATTATTCTGCCCCGGTCTCGGAGTGGACAAGTGCAATAAAATATCGAACTTATTTTTTTCTAAGAAATCATCAATGGCACACTTATCAAGGTTGTCTAATTCCACTCTATTTGGAGCCGTAATGTCGTAATAGTCACTCAATGCCGACAAGATGTTTTTTCCAACGAAGCTCGTCCCGCCGGTAACAAGAATTCTTTTCAATTTAAAATATCCTAATTAAGTCATCATTAATCGCATTTTTGAAGCTTGTTGAAATTGAATTCAAATCAACTATATCAACTTTATATGGTAAAAGTGATTCCTCAAATTCAAACAAAAGTTTTGTCATATCTTGCAGCGGGAATTTTTCACTACCATAAGATATGGCTAAATCCAAATCAGAATATTTTGCCGCATTGTGCTTTACGCGTGAGCCGTAAACAAATACGGCAAACTCTTTATTTTGTACTACTTTCGATAACACTTTTTTAACTATTTCAAAGTGTTTATCTTCTATCATAATACTCATGCGTTTTTTTCTTTTATTTTTGTCAATAAATAATCGGCATCTTTTATAAAATCGTTGACAATTGAAACAACATCTCCAGCTTTTGATTCTTCATAAGTATGACTAGTAATATTACGCATTTCACGATATATAATCCACTTTGACAGATCGTTTAACAGCAAACCTTTTTCACTTGACGTTCTAATAATATCGGCAAACGACATTGTTTTTATTTCTTGCCCATTGAATTCAGATTCTATCAAAAATCGCTTTAGTGTTTTATGGCAAAATTCATAGGTATATTCAAATCTCTGTATGACCGAATCCTGCACAAAATAATTCGAGGTGTCTTTTTGGAACTCAGTCCACGCTATTTTTAAACTAGCCAAAGCCTTTTCAAATGACGATAGGTCTAACTTCATTAGCTGTTTCCAATGGGAAGTTTGTTTTTATAAATTACCTTTCCTACACGATTGATGTGATCAACTAAATCCGTGTTTGAAATATACTTAATTGCCTTGATGTCCATTTTATAAGGCAGCAACAGATCATCCAAATCGTCTTCTATTTTACCTTTTATCGACAGATCGATTTTATCACCAATTAACGCAACATCAATATCGGAATATGTTTGAAAATTTCCCTTTGCCCGCGAACCGTAAAGAATTGCTGTCTCAACTTCGGGATAAAAAGAAAAAACAGAAACGATTTTATTAACATCTGTTTCCTTTAAACCGTATTGCACTTTTTCTCCATGCCGACGCAAAAATCCAACAGGGCAGGATAAAAATCATTCACGATTTTACTAACTACAATTTCTGCTGTTTCACTATTGTAGGTATGCGAAGTTTCGTTTCGGCTTCGTATCATATCCATCCAAATATCGCCGTTATCCATTAGTTTTAAACTAAGGGCTTCTCGCGTCGCATCGCGGGATCCTCCGATAGTATTGTTTCCCTGATACAACGCATAATCTTTCATAACATTCCACGCCAGCTCATGCGTGTACTCAAACCGCTGTATCAATCCTTCTTTTACAATCTCATTTAAAACGGCATTATGTTCATCTGTTGTAGCATTGATGTATTTAACAGCATCCGACAGCTTTGCAAGTGCGCTTTTATAATTAGAAAAGCGCTGTTTCCAACGAACATCCTGTTCCATAATTTATAGTTTGTTTTTTTCTACTTCGGCATCGCTTAAAAACGGAAACTGGTTTTCCAGCGGGGAAGAGCGCATTGTGCCGTCGGGTAAAACCTGCGAGGCGGAGCGCGGGCTTACTAAACATTCCTTCTCGACAAAAACTTCGCATAACGCGGGGGTGTTTAATTTCAAAACTTCTTTTACAACTTCAAGGTCATCTTCTGTCTGAATACAAAAGTAAGGAATGTCGTAAGCGGCACTGAGTTTTTTTAAGTTTGGCAGAAATAAACCGCTATCACCATCACAGCCTTTATAACGTCCGCTAAAATGATTGTTCTGCATATTGCGTATAGATGCATAGCCTGAATTGTTTAGAGCAAATATTTTTATGGGCAGCTTCCGTCCGCTAATTACAGCAAGCTCTTGAATGTTAAGCTGCATTCCGCCGTCACCGGCTATGCAAACAGTATTTTTATTACCGCTCGCAATGCACATTCCTATCGAGTTTGGTATCTCAAAGCCCATGGAACCAAGTCCGTGATTGGAACGGACAGTCTGACCCTTTTTTACGGTGAACGCTTGGAAAAAAATCTCTGCAGTTGTACCGGAGCTGCACGGCGCTACAAAAGCATTGTTCGGCAAATTATGACAAAGCGTATCAATTAAAGAATATGTTGTAAGATTACCGGATATGTTCTTATATTTTTCTTTTGTGATAAGAGGATATTTTTGTTTCCAGTCCGCAATTTGTTTTTTCCACCCGGTAATATCCGTTATGTGAATATCTTTAGCACGGCGCAGCATCTCTTTCATAACCTTGCCAGCGCCCGTGATGATCGGAATTATATTACCCGCGTTTTCAAACTTTTTTATCTCAGATGGATCTATTTCTACGATTACTTTTTTTGCGTTCGGCGCCCATACACTACGATCAAAACCGGTTATCGAAAAATCAAGGCGGCAGCCCAAACTCAATATTAGGTCGGCATTTTGCATAGTAAGATTGCCATGTCTGTCGCCCATACCCCCGGCGCGCCCCGCGTAAAGTGGATTATCGTTGGCTATATAATCCATAGCCTTCCACGATGGAATTACCGGAATTGAAAGTATGTCCATCAACGCAAAAAAATCATCTTTATGTGCCGAAACGCCGTTCCCAACTATCAAAACCGGACGTTTTGCATCGTTTAACGCATCGATGATTATCGAAACATTTGGTGGCGTTTTATCGCTGTTAGGCGGAGTAAAACTCTCCAGCGTATCGGGATCAATCTGCGCCCCCTGAATGTCAAGCGGTATATCAAGGAGAACCGGACCGCGCCGCCCTATCATAGCCTCGTACCAAGCCCGTTCAAGGTGGTAGCGTATTTTGTTTTTTTCAGTAACCATTGCCGCATATTTTGTAATCGACGAAACAATGGTAACTATGTCGGCTTCCTGCGAGCCGTGTGTGCGCACACCAAAACGGCTTTTAAGGTCGGCGGTTTTTACCTGCCCGCTGATAAAAAAAACCGGCGCGGAATCAAGGTATGCAGCTAACACTCCGGTTATTGTATTTGTAGCGCCGGGTCCTGTGGTAACAAGCGCCACGCCCATTTTTCCGGTGGTATTTGCATAGCTCTCTGCAGCTACGGCAACCGCTTGTTCATGCAGCAACGAAACAGAATTGATACGCACACCGTCGCCACCGGAAACGCCCGCAAGCGAATCAAGCAAGTGCATACACCCGCCGCCGGGAAGGTAGAATACGGTGTCAACATTTTTTTTAATTAAAAAAGAAAATACATAATCTGATAATTTCATTATTAAACGATCTTTTCCATATCTGATAAATTTGTTAAGCTGATTTCCTACGGCGTTATACGCCGCCGGGCCATGCAAGTACACCAGATATTAGTTTGTCAACCACTTCCAGCAGTACGCCAGTGCCGCCTTTTGATTCTGCGGTATACTTTGCAGCTTTCTTTGCGTTAGCTGTCGCATCAAAAGGCGCTATGCCAAGTCCCGCCTGCGACAACAAAGCGGCATCCGTATCGCTATCGCCTATATAAACAATATTCTTTGCGGCAACGCCCGTTTTTTCGCTTATTTCCGAAAAACGGGCCGTTTTATTTTTTGCGCCAAAACATGCAAGCTCAATACCAAAACGTTTCGCTATTGCGTGCGCCATTTGTGTATCTTCGCCGGTGATTATACCGAATTCATAACCGGCGCGGCGTCCCACGCCAACGGCATCTAAATCACGGTAACATATTTTTTTACTTTCGTTACCGTGCATATCCATCATAACACTACCATCGGTTAGAACGCCGTCAACATCAGTCAAAATCAACTTCATCAAAGGTGATCAACCTGCAACCCTGCGAAGTTTTGCTTTTACCGGCTCCTCTTCAGGCAGGCATTTTATTTCGGCGCTGCCGAGTGCTTTTTCAACCAGACGAATATTGTCGATCATCGCTTTCATTTCTGACGGCTCAATGGACGCCTTGTGATCGCTGCCCCACATATCACGGTCAAGCGTAAAGTGACGCTCGACAACACAAGCGCCCATTGTAACGGCGGATGCCGAGATGATTGTGTCCGCCTCATGTCCCGAATAACCCACCGGAACAGGATATTTTTCCATAAGTGTTTTCATACCACGCATATTGATTTTGTCGGTTGGCGCGGGGTAGAGCGACACACAATGAAGAATAACAAGATTGTCGGTCCCTAATGTTTGAACAGCTTTGTCAATTTCCGCAAGGCTGCTCATACCGGTTGAAAGTATCCCCGGCTTGCCGGTTGATTTTATTTTTTTTAACAGCCCTGAGTCGGTCAAACTTGCCGCCGCAATCTTATGACACGGCACATTGAATTTTTCTAAAAAGTCTACCGAAGCCTCATCCCAAGGCGAGGCAAACCAAATCAAACCTTGCTGCTTACAGAAAGCGTCAATTTCTTTATACTGATCAAAGCCGAACTCAAGACCGCGCTTTAAGTCGCCGTTTGTAGGTCCAAATGGGTTTTCGCGGGGTTTCGCAAGTTCGTCTGCCGTATAGACAACTTCAATGGTGCGCTTCTGAAACTTTACCGCATCGCATCCGGCTTCTTTCGCGGCGGCAATAAGTTTTTTTGCTATAGTAATGTCGCCATTATGATTAATCCCGATTTCTGCAACGATAAATGTTCTGTCGCTGTTCCCCAGTGTATGCGTCCCGATTTTTACAGTTTTCATATTAACTCCTTTCTATAAATATTTTGCACAATATGATACAACACGCTCCATTATGACGAGCAATTTTGGCGCAGCGTTAAAAACAGCTTTAAATAATTCTTGTATATCCGGCGTGTTGTATTCATGCGCTATTTCATTTCGTAAGTCTTTTATGTCGCGAATATCCGATACCGAATCAATTATTCCGCGCTGTTCCGCTCTATTGACTACATCGAGTATTGAACCGCCATCCGCAAATTCAACAGTATCAATGCTGCGCAATATTTTATTGATCAGCAAATCTGTTGTTCGGGCATAGCGTGATGAAAGAGCTTCAAACTGGTCAAGTTCATCCGGTACATAAGCCGGTTTTAATCCTATTAGTTTACACTTTTCGTATGAGCGCTTTAACCACTCAATACTTGTCAAAAAATCTTCGACATTCTTTTTTAAGATTTCAACCGACTTATTATTCATAATTGCCGTATATTGGAATACCTGTTTCTTTTGCAAACTGGAAGAAAGGATCGCTGCCATCTTTCGATATAACAATATCTATTTTTTGATCACCGATTTTATCTAGTATGTCTCTATGAATTTTTATTTTCTGCATAAGATCGATGGTAGAAGAAAGTATTGCAACATCTATGTCACCGCCTTTTTTTGTATCGTCTGCCCTAGAGCCAAAAAGCCAAATTTTGGCTCTAGGGTCAACATCCCGAACGGCTTGAACTATAGCGTCTTGTTGATACTCTGTTATCCTCAAATTTTGTTTTTAACCTCTAATCAAGCTCTTATTTCATTTTTTCCATTTTCTTCTTGAAGCATTTTTAGAAGCTGCGTTGCCATAAAGCTGCGGAAAGGCTGTAAACTTTCATTTTTGTCTGAGTCTACCAATGCGGAAATGTAGTCAGCTTTATCTTCTTTGTAAACTTTTGCGGGAACAAGGCCATAACAAAATTGTATATAATTCATAACAAGACGTGCCGTGCGTCCATTTCCGTCTGCCCAAGGGTGTATCGTTACCAAATTGTAGTGGGCATCAAAACTTAACTTATACCGATCTTGTTCCGATTCAACACAGATCATTTTATTTTGTAACTCTGTACAAAACTCGTTTAATTTTGCGCTTGCTTTTTTATAGTCCATATAAGAAGTTCCACCGTATCCGGATTTTACTCCGCACAAGCGAAACTCGCCTTTACTCGAATCAAAAGAACCACCTGCAACATTGTAAATGCTTCCGGTAGTTTTTAAAACTTTAGCATTAAACTCCCGCAGCAAATCAATCGTAACCGGCTTTTTTTCTTTTGCACATTCTATAGCGAATGTATAGGCATTTTTCAAATCATTATTCATCAAATGATGAATAAGAGGTTTTCCTTTTGCAGTTATACCATCATCAAATAAAAGTTGTGTATCAAGCTCTGTTAGTGTTGAACCTTCTATAGCGGTTGAATGTGTTATTAGCGAATAAAGATAAAACTTTTGATAATCAATCTCCAATTCAAGCTGTAAATTTTTGTAGTATTTTATTTCTTCTAAAATCGTCTGCCATATAGTGTCTGTCAAAATACTGCCCAACTCACGCAACCCCGTCTCTTATAACCGCGATCATCGTATCGATCATTTTGTCCGTCATTCCGGGGTACACGCCGATCCAAAAAGTATTGTCCGTTATGCGATCTGTGTTGTCCAAAGAACCTGCTATACGGTAACCTTCGCCGGTCTTTCGCATAACATCGAAACACGGGTGCCGGACAAGATTGCCGGCAAACAACATACGGGTTTGTATTTTTTTACTCTCTATATGCTGAACCAATTTATTGCGGTTAACGGTGTCCTTGCAGGTGATCAAAAAGCCGAACCAACTGGGATTGGCGTTTGGCGCGGCTTCCGGCAATATCAACTTATTTTGTAAATCGTTTAAACCTTCGCGCAGACGCTGCCAATTATGCTTTCGGCGCTTGACAAAATCCGGCAGCTTTTCAATCTGCGCGCAGCCGACAGCCGCCTGCATATCGGTTGCTTTTAGGTTGTAGCCGAAATGACTGTAAACATATTTATGATCGTATCCAAGCGGAAGTTCCCCGTACTGTTTGTCAAAGCGGTGTCCGCACAAATTGTCTTTGCCTGACGGACAAGCGCAGTCACGCCCCCAGTCACGCAGGGAGCGGACGATTTTGTGCAGCAGCGGATTGTCTGTGTAAACCGCGCCGCCCTCACCCATCGTCATGTGGTGCGGCGGATAAAAACTTGATGTACCTATGTCGCCGATTGTACCGGTAAACTTTTCTTTGCCGTTAATCTTGTATGTGGTACCGAGCGCATCGCAGTTGTCTTCGATGAGCCATAAATTATGCTTATCACAAAAAAATTTTACGGTTTGTAAATCAAAAGGATTGCCTAAAGTATGCGCAAGCATTACCGCTTTTGTTTTTTTCGACAAAGCCTTTTCAAGGTATGAAACATCAATATTATATTGAGGTATAGTTACATCAACAAAAACCGGAATTGCGCCATACTGAATTATAGGATTGACCGTTGTAGGAAATCCGGCTGCAACCGTGATAACTTCGTCGCCGTGCAAAACAGTGCGCTCTTTTAATAACGGCGAAGTCAATGCATTAAACGCAATAAGGTTCGCCGACGAGCCGGAGTTCACCAATGAACAAAATTTTGTATTAAGATACTTTGCAAACTGCTTTTCAAACTGTTCTGTCCAATGCCCCGCCGTAAGCCAAAACTCTAACGCGCTTTCCGTAAGATTCATCATCTCGCGTTCGTCAAACACGCGGGCGGCATAAGGAATTCTATCGCCATCTTGATAAGGCGGCGTCTGCATAAAAGTTTTGTAATATTCCTTTACGCTTTCTAAAATATTTTTTTTTGCTTGTTCCTGCGTCATTGATTTAAACATATTACATTGTGGTCTGCACAAACCTTTTAAAAAACGGGTCGGCTATGAAGTACTCGCCGTCAGCCTTCTCTACCGTGCCGTCTGCGATAAGATCATAGACAGCACGCTGCATAGTAGACATGGTTTTAAACCCGGCAGCACGCATATACTCTGTCGAAAAAATATTTTTTCCGCCGCGTGTAAGCGCCTGCAAAAATTGTTTTTTGCTTGACGATTGCCTGTCAAATAATTCCATGTAATAATCGCTTTTATGCGCTATAACACGTTCCGCACAGGAATCTATAACCGCCTTAGTTATTTTTTTTGAGCTGCCTACCAGCTGCTGCCAAACTTCCGAAGCCAAGAATTGAATGTAATGCGGAATATTACCGGCAGTATCAATTAAATAACGCGCCGAGTCTTTATCAAGTTCTAATGACGATTTTTTAAACTTCTTTTGCAAAAAAGAAATAGTTTCTTTTTCCGGCAAAGGACCAAGTGTCATTTGAGCCGAAGACTCGTAAAAAGCACGCCGTTTATCGTTGAATATCTCGTTTAATAAATGAGTTTTACTTCCAAAAAAAAGATAATTTGTATTACCTTGCTGCTGAATTTTACTGCGTAACAAATTTTCAAAATTGAGGCCTTCCAATTTAATGACTTCTTGAAATTCATCAAAAAACACCAGCACCCTTTTCTTTGAACTGCCCAGAGTTTCTGTCATATCAAGAAGCTGAGAGATGCCAATCTCATCAATTTTTGAACCTTCAAAATCCAAAGACAATTCTGTTTTGCCATCCGCAGAAACAGTAAATGATGGACGTATGCCTTTAAATATTGATGCAAGAGTTTGAGTAAATTTCTGTATGTTAGACTGCTTAGAAGCTATAACTTTTGTGTATGAACGAATAAACGATTCAACAGAATAAATCGACATAAAATCAAAATAGATACAGATAAAACCTTGTTTTTCCATCTGCTCTATTATGTTAAAAACCATAGAGGTTTTTCCAAAACGGCGGGGTGCATAAAGCACAATATTATTACCTCCGCCTAACGTGTCTATAATCTGTTTGCTTATTTCTTCGCGATCAAAAAAACAATCACCTTTTACTACGGAGCCGAATAAGAATGGATTCACTTGATCTTTACCTTGTGTAAACTACGCAAAAAAGAATTACGCAAAAAAGCGTTACGCAAAAAAGCGTATTCGCAGGAGGGCTTATTTAAAGTACTCGCTTATTTGATTTTGGACGCATACAGTTCGTTCTAAATCATTTTTTGACAGAGCAAATTCAACGGTCTTTTTTACCGCAGTTTTGATGTTCCAGTGCGGTTTCCAGCCTAAAACCGATTTTGACTTCGAGCAATCCAGCTTTAAAAAAGATGCCTCGTGAGGTCCGCCATCGCCTTGAACACGCCACGACAATCCGTTTCCCCATACATCACAGAACAGGGCAGCAAGATCGCCTGTAGTAACACAGCTTTCTTCATCGGGACCAAAGTTATAGGCGCCGGCAAGCGTTTTGCCGGTATATTGTTTTTCCGCCAAAAGCAGATAGCCGCCTAAACATTCAAGGACATGCTGATAAGGACGTATTGAGTGAGGGTTGCGAACAACCACTTCCCCGCCTGCAAGCGCAGCCCGGACACAATCGGGGATTATCCTGTCTTGAGCGTAGTCGCCGCCGCCTATTACATTGCCGGAACGAGCTGTAGAAATTGACGGCGCATCATCTGTATTAAAAAAAGAATTTCTGTAACTTGAGGTAACAAGCTCGCCGCAGGACTTGCTGTTTGAATACGGATCGAATCCGCATAAATTTTCGTTCTCGCGGTAGCCCCAATGCCACTCTTTATTTTCGTACACTTTATCGGTTGTAACGTTTACAAATGAACGGACGCTTGGCGTTATGCGCAATGCCTCCAAAATATTGACAACGCCCATAACATTTGTTTCAAATGTAAGAGCAGGTTCCGAGTAAGAAAACCGAACCAAGGGCTGAGCCGCCAAATGAAACACAATATCGGGCTTTATTGCGCTTAACGCTTGGGTAAGCCGCCCTCTGTCCCGAACATCACCCTTGATCGAGTTAATACGTTTTTCTAAAGCCGTCTGCTCAAATAACGAGGGCGTTGTGGGGCTTTCCAAAGCATAGCCTGAAACTTCCGCACCGGCTTGCAGCAAAACATTGCAAAGCCACGCACCTTTAAAACCAGTATGTCCTGTTATGAATACTTTCTTACCGTTGTAAAATGAAAGCTCACCCATGCGGTCTATTTTAACCACAGCGCCCACGGAGCGCTGCCGCTCAGCCACATATCGGTTAGTTTATTTTTGTCGTTAAGCGTGTCCATAGATCGCCAAAAACCAGTGTGTTTATATGCGTTCAACTGATTGTCTTTTGCCATCTGCTCCAATGGATCGCGCTCCAAAACAGTACTCGCGTCTTTTAGATAGTCAAAAACAGCAGGCTCCATAACAAAAAATCCGCCGTTAATCCACGCGCCGTCACCATCGGGTTTTTCTTGAAATGAAGAAATAGTGCCGTCGCCTTCGACCAGCAAAGCCCCATAACGGCCTGCCGGACGAATCGCGGTAAGCGTTGCGTATTTTCCGGCTTTTTCATGGCATTTAATCAGGTCTGGAACATTCACATCGCTGACGCCATCGCCATAAGTGAGCATAAAGCGTTCATTGCCGATAAACTCCTTTGCCTCCAGCAATCTGCCGCCGGTCATGGTCTGCTGCCCTGTATATAACATTGTTACTTTCCAAGGCTCGTTTCTGTGATTGTGAACTTCAACGGCGTTATTTGCCATATCCACGGTAATATCAGAATAGCGGGTATAGTAATTTATAAAATACTCTTTTATGACGTGCGATTTATAGCCGGTAAGTACGACAAATTCATTAAAACCCCAGTAAGAGTAGTCCTTCATGATGTGCCAGATTATGGGACGTCCGCCTATCTCGACCATAGGCTTGGGACGCAATTCGGTTTCTTCTGAAAGACGGGTGCCCAGCCCGCCGGCTAGTATTACTACTTTCATTCATATCTTCCAATAACTAGGGCATAGCTCCGCCATAGGCTGAGAAAGCCTTATTTTTTATACCTAGTTGTCCGCCGCCAACCCAAAACGCCCGCCGAAACATGGTCGATTGATTTAACGGTAATTTTTGCGCCTATAAACCCACAAGGTTACCAGTGTAAGTTTGATTATATAAAAGTCCTTTTAGTTTGACAAGCCTACAGATAGCCGTTGTCAACAACCAATAGAAATGTCCCCCTTTTCCGTTCAATAGAAATGTCCTCTTTTGTCTTTGTAGACTCAAGCGGCTATGCCCTCCTTTTTTTTCTGTGTGATCTCCTTAACAAGGAGTGTTTTGCCCTGCCAAATAATTTCACAACTGTTATCAAGTTTTATGCTCACGGTTACTTTGTCTTTTGGACGGGGTAACCGCTGGTTAGTTTTTAGGAGTTGAAATAGTCTACATTCAAACCTAACAACGTAATCATTGGTAACTGTCCGCTCATGCTCAAAACAAAATATATCACTCAAATCAGTATTCAAAAGCGGAATATGAGCATCTTGCGGACTTTTTGCGGGTCTGGAAAATTTGGCGTTGATTTTCGGCAGATAGGTTTCAAGTAAAAACTTATTCGCCGCTTCAATCGTGGAAATACCCGCAAGCCGCAGTTCCTTAACCAGTCTATCCTGATCAAGTCCGTGGTTACGCTCGACACGCCCCTTCGCCTGAGGGCTGTTGGCGGCAATCACTTCTATGCCCAGTTTCCCGCAGGCTTTCCCGAAGTGGCTTTTCGGCTTGGTTATGCCCTTCAAAAGCTCGGCATCCGTAGGTTCGCGGGTAAGTACAAAAGCGTTCTTCT
>BNVA01000012.1 GCA_025997755.1 Spirochaetia bacterium
CGGTATCGTAGAGACATCGAAAGTAATACGCAACAACACGCCAAAGATTGGGCATAAACGGATATTGACGAAGCCGTGGGGTGTAGGGATCGTGATGGCTGCGCGGCGGGTGGAGATGGCGGACGAGGAGGCGCTAAGGCAGGCGATTGTATCCATGGAGAGGCTAAACCGCTATGCCTGCGAGAGCATGACCGGGTTCAACGTAAGCGCCTGTACTGATGTTACCGGTTTTGGGCTGCTTGTCGTAGATTGAGTGCCCCCCGCGCAGCACAGCGTTTGCCTCCGCGATTTTTTCCGCTCCGCCGGACAGTATATCCGCAAGTATACCCTTGTCCATCGCTTCGGGAAAACACACCAGGTTCAGCGCCACCAGCGGTTTGCCGCCCATTGCATATACATCGCTTAGAGCATTCGCGGCGGCGATCCGTCCGAAGGTACGGGGATCGTTTACCATGGGTGGGAAAAAATCCGCCGTAAAGATAAGCGAGCGCTCATCATCAAGCATATAGACTGCGGCATCGTCGGAAGTGTCGTACCCCACGAGCAGATTTTTGTCGCCGCTTACAGGCAGTCCAGCCAGCAAGTCGGCAAGGCAGGCGCTTTCTATCTTCGCCCCGCATCCGCCGCTTGTACAGTTTGACAGCAGGGAATTATTTTTCTTTTCCATGTAATATGACCTTTAATATTTTACCAATTTCTCATAATTTAATCTATTAAGATTTTGTTCACCTAATTTTAAATGAACAGACTATTCACCCATCACATCATTGTAAAATTCACCAAGCCGTTTTCGTAAATGTTTGACGGCATAATGTTTTCGCGAAAGCACTGTATTCTGCGGAACTCCTGTTTTTGCCGCGATCTCTTTAACCGAAAGATTTGAAAATTCTGCAAGTTCAAAAACAGCCTTCTGATCTTCGCTTAATTCGGAAAGCGCGGTTTTTATTTCGTCTAATATCAATGAGCGCAAGTATTCTGTTTCAGGCGTTACAGCTTCACCGAAAAGCGTATCGGAAATTTCGGCAAAAACATATTCATCTTCATCTGCATCGTAATAGACTGGAAGTGCGGCATCTTTCTTTTTTTTCTGATGATTGATGATAGTATTTCTTGCAACGCGATAGAGCCATGCCGCCGTCTGTTCTACCGGCTGTGTCAATTCAGTTACCCGTGTAAACTGAAAAAAAACTTCACCCAGAATATCTTGTGCATCTTCAAGCCGGTTTACCCGTAACCGTATAAATTTAATCAAGCGGTCACGGTGTTCGGCAAAAATTTCAGATGTTGTTTTTTTCGCCATTGTCATCTGTGTTGTTAGCATCATTAAAGAACTCGGCAAAAGGTGCATCACGGCAGCCGCTAAATTTATGGTAGCCTTTCATCTTTTCAATAAACTCATTGCGCTTTTCCGGGCTCATGTTCATCCATTTTTCCCTAAACGGATTACCGTGATGACCCATACCGCCTGCTATGGCTGCCCCTCTCAGTCTACCGCTAAAACCTAAACCGCCAAACAAAATGCGGCATAGGATAGTAATGCCCATAGCCTGTAAGTAGCCTATTTTGCCAAGGTCAAAAATTTCCGGAACAAGCGCATTCCATAAAAACATTACCGCTACACTAAAGGCAGCGATTGCTGCAAAAAAACCAAAAATACCAACAGCACGAAATCTGAAAATTGAATTTCTATTCATTTTATTATTTCTCCTTATCTTAGTAGACAAGTGAGAACAGAAAATATTTTAAATTATAGATATATTTTTTTATTAGAAAATTTCCCCGGCAGCTTTTATGGTTTGCTCCAACTCGCTGTCGCCAATCCAGTAGTGTGTAACAAAACGGAATGTTCCGTCGTCTGATGGCGCGCTTATGATAATGCCGCGTTTTTTAAATTCGCTTACGGCGGCAGCGGCTTTTGCGGCATCTGTAATTGAAGCAGCTTTAAAAAATACTATGTTGATGTTGTTGCCTTGTTCCACAGTGATGCCTTTTATTTTTGCAAGAGCGGCTTCCAGTGTGCGCGCCCTTTTGTGATCATCGGCTAGGCGTTGCGTCATTGAATTTATGGCTATGATACCGGCTGCCGCTAGTATGCCTGTCTGCCGTAAACCTCCGCCCATAATTTTACGTTTAAAACGCGCCGCCTCAACAAAACTTTTTGTACCTACAAGTAATGAACCAACAGGGGCGCACAATCCTTTAGAGATACAAAACATCACCGAATCGGCATGACCTGCTATTTCTTTTGCACTGCAATTAAGAGCGGCGGCGGCGTTAAAAATTCGTGCGCCGTCTAAATGAACCGGAATATTCCACTTCTGTGCAAGCTGATGAATATCCTGCATAACTTTTAGCGGCACGGTACTTCCGTTTGAATGCGCATTTTCAAGGCATATTAGCGAGGTTGCCGGAGCATGTAAATCCGTACGCCGCAGCCTAAGTTCAACTTGCGCTGCATCAAGCGCACCGTCAGGCGCGTCAATTTGCCTAAGCTGCACACCGGCAATAACAGATGCCGCGCCGGCTTCATGCTGAATTATATGGCACTGTTCCCCAAGTACAACTTCGCTGCCGCGCGGAGCATGTGTAAAAAGCGCCAACTGATTTCCAAAAGTCCCAGAAGGCACAAAAAGAGCGCTTTCCTTGCCAAGTATTTTAGCGGCAAGTTCCTGCAGCGCATTTACTGTTGGGTCATCTTGATAAACATCATCGCCAACTTCTGCCGCCGCCATCGCCGCGCGCATCTCATCCGTTGGTTTCGTTACCGTATCACTTCTTAAATCGATCATGAATTTTCCTCCGTGCAGTCTTTCCTGCTGCCTAAATTCTATCATATCTACCCGCCGTCCGCTACAAAAAATGTGATAGCCCTACCGACTTCTTTTAATAAAATATTTGCGTCTAAGTGGTTCCTATGGTATTATTCAATACAAGGCTTAAAAGGCATTAAAATCCCAAAGGAGGAAAAGATATGGCAGTAAAAGAAATACAGACTACCTGCGCTTATTGCGGCGCGGGATGTCAGCTTTTATTTACGGTAGACCAACAAGCAAACAAAATTCTTGACGTACATCCTGTTCAGGGTAGAACAAACGAAGGTACGGCGTGTTTGAAAGGCTGGTATGGCTGGGATTATTTAAATGATCCGCAAATTATTACCAAAAGGCTGCGGGAGCCTATGATCCGCAAGAACGGAAGGGAATCCCCGCTGGAAGTTGTAAGTTGGGACGAAGCTATTTCCTATACGGCTAAACGCCTAAAGGAAATCAAGCAAAAATACGGACCTAACTCGATCATGGGTACCGGTTGTGCCCGGGGTTCAGGTAACGAAGCAAACTATATAATGCAAAAATTCATGCGCGCGGCGATTGGCACTAACAATGTCGATCACTGCGCACGTATATGACACGCTCCTTCTGTAGCGGGTCTACAGTATTCATTTGGTTCAGGCGCGATGACCATGGGAGTTCCCGAAATAGAAAACGCCGCGCTATTATTTGTATTTGGTTATAACGGTGCCGACTCTCACCCGATAGTCGCCCGCCGCATTGTGCGCGCAAAACAGAAAGGCGCACAGATAATCTGCGTCGATCCACGTATAACAGAGACCGCCCGTATTTCAGATCTGCATTTGCAGCTCAAAGGCGGCACCAATCTTCTTTTAGTCAACGCAATAGCCAACACAATTTTGGAGGAAGGGCTGTGCGATTATGACTTTATAGAAAAACATTCCAACGGATTTGACGAGTTCAAGGAAATCATAAAGAAATACACGCCGGAAAGCGTAGCCGAGAAGACTCAAGTTTCCGCCGCCGACATTAGAAAAGCGGCGCGTATGTATGCCGCAAGCGGCCGCTCAATGATTCTTTACGGTATGGGTGTCTGCCAGTTCGGTCAGGCGGTGGACGTGGTAAAGGGGCTTGCCAACCTGCCCATAATGACAGGCAATTTAGGCCGCCCCGCCACGGGCATAGGTCCGGTGCGCGGTCAGAACAACGTGCAGGGCGCCTGCGATATGGGCGCATTGCCCAATGTCTTCCCGGGTTACCAGAGCGTTACCGTTCCGGAGATACGGGAAAAATTTGAAAAGGCATGGGGAGTTAAACTGTCCGACCAACCCGGTATCACCATAACTACGGTACCGCACCAAGTGCTGCACGAAACCGACCCCAAAAAGCAGATTCACGCCTATTACATAATGGGTGAGGATCCGGGGCAGTCCGACCCTGACCTTGCCGAAGTGCGCGAAGCTCTTGAGAAATGCGACTTTGTGGTTATGCAGGACATTTATATGAACAAGACCGGTCAGCACGCCGATGTCGTTCTGCCTGCTACGGCTTGGGGCGAGCATAATGCCGTCTATTCCTGCTGCGACAGAGGCTTTCAAAAAGTGCGCAAGGTAATTGAACCTACCGGCAACGTCAAAACAGACTGGGAAATCATCTGCCAACTTTCCACCGCCATGGGCTATCCTATGAAATACAACAACACGCTGGAAATTTGGAACGAGGTGATTAGTCTTTGCCCCGGCTTTATAGGCGCTACCGATGAGAAGCTGGAAAAATTCGGCAGCATACAGTGGCCATGCCGCGACAAGTCGGATAGCGACAGAGGTACAGTCTATCTGCACAAAGACGGTAAATTTGCCAATCCTGACGGCAAGGCTAAATTTTTCGCCACCGACTGGCGTCCGCCATCGGAGTTGGAAAACAACGATTATCCGCTTGCCCTATGTACAGTCCGCGAAGTAGGTCATTATTCGGTGCGCACAATGTCGGGCAACTGCCGGACTTTGCGCAACTTGGAAGACGAGCCGGGCTGGGTACAGATTTCTCCGGCAGACGCATCGGCTCTGGACATCAAACACGGGGAACTGGTACGGATTTCATCAAAACGCGGCAGTGTAATAACCCGCGCAAAAGTTACCGAACGCGTCAAGAAAGGCGCTGTGTACATGACATACCAGTGGTGGGTAGGCGCTTGTAACGAGCTTACGATTGCGGAACTTGACCCAATCAGCAAGACTCCGGGATACAAGTACTGCGCCTGCAAGGTAGAAAAACTTACAGATCAAAAAGCAGCATGGGAAACGGTAAACAAAACCTTGTCCGACATTCGCGAGAGTATGCGTATTGACGCTGCAAACAAAATGGAGGTATCGGCATGAACAGTTTTGTAACGGCAACGCCGATGTGCTGTATTGGCTGCAGAACATGTATGATTGCGTGTGTAGTTGCGCACGAAGGCAAGCGGATTTTTGAGATTGATCCGGATGGCTATAGTTTTAATCCGCGTCTTTTCATGGTGAAAACTGCCAAGTTGAGCGCACCCATTCACTGCCATCACTGTGAGAATGCGGCTTGCAAACAGTCATGTACATCAGGAGCTATCACTATTCAAGATAACATCGTGTCGATCAACACTAAGAAATGTATAGGCTGCAAAAACTGCATAATAGCCTGTCCTTTCGGCGCGGTAGAACTGGTGGAAACGGCAGAAGTGAACAACGATAACACACCCAAAAAGGTCGCCAACAAATGCGATCTTTGCACAGGTGTCGCCGATAAGCCGCAATGCGTACGTGTCTGCCCGACAGAAGCCCTTAAACTGGTAACGGAAGACGCCTTTGGCGATAACCTCGTTTCTAAGCGTAAAGCGGCTTTGACAGGCAATCTGGCTTCGGCATGATGCTATAAGTTAGCCGCCTGAGTGCATAAAGATCACAGATAACCCCTGTGATCTTTATGCACTCTACAGCAGGTCTATAATTTTCTTTGCCGCTATCAATGCATCTTCAAAATCGCTCATCAAAACCGCATTAGAAACACCGTTTATAAGCTCCTTTGTTTGATCGTCAAAAGGCTTAGTCTCAAGCTCCGAAAGGATGCGCCGTATAACGGCAATGTCTTCCTGCTCCAGTGCGGGCAAGAGCTCCGTAAACAGGGGTTTTAATCCGGTTGTGTTTTGTGCAGGGTTATCTGGGATTTCCGTCCCATCCTCCAGTGCTTGCCCTATCTGTTCCGTCAGCATCATTAGATCATTATGAAAACCGGAAAGATGCTCTCCAATAAAGGTCAGATTCCCCGTCTTTCCCGCTTCTTCAAGTTCCGCCGCCAGTTTAGAAACCGCATCGGCTCCTATAGTACCGGCGGCGCTTTTTATGGCATGTGCATTTATCGTAAAAACAGGCAAACTTTCCTGATTAGGAATAGCGGCAAACAGAGGCAGCCGCTCAAGGGTATCATTATGGAAAGCTTTTAACACTTTTCTATAAGAAGCCTCGGTTCCGCCGGTCATAGCTAAACCTTTGGCAGTATCCACCCCTTTAATTTTTATATCCGTGGTTTCGGAAGTCCTTTCCTTAGTAGTTTCCGGTTGGCCATTTACTCGTTTTTCCGGCGGTATCCACTTGGCGATGATAGCATCAAGCTCGGTTATTTCGATGGGCTTGGAAATATAGTCGTTAAAGCCCCTTCCTATAAACATTTCCCTCATACCGGAAACGGCATTTGCGGTAAGAGCTATTATTGGAACATCTATAATACCCAAAGCACGAATCGCCGAGGTAGCCTCAATGCCGTCCATACCCGGCATCATGTGATCCATAAAAATGATGTCGTAGCGGTATTTCTGTGCAAGCTCAATGGATTCCTGACCGCCGGAAGCGGTATCAATTTTCATTTTATAGAGCTGCAAAAGCCCGGCGGCGACTTCAAGATTCGCTTTAATGTCATCGACTATTAATATACGCGCCTTCGGAGCGGTAAAGTCTATTTTTGTCCATTCCTTTTTAACAGATTCCTGTACTCCGTTAAGGATATTGGCAATGGGAACCGTATAGGCTGGAATAGAGAGCATAGGCTTATGCTGAAAGATTTTGGTATCCTTTAAGTCTGCCAGAAACGCCATGGTGGTTTTAAGTTTTTTATTTTCAATAAAATCATGGGTTGCTTCCGCCATATCCGGGGAAACAAAAACAAATGCCCAGTTGTCTTTTTCAAGATGGGGCAGCAATTCGTCTTTTGTTACCCTAGTTACCGGCATTCCCAGATTTTTGAGTGACCACGCTACGGATTCTCCGTAAAGTTCCCTACGCTCATAGAGCAGTACTGCTTTATCTTCAGGATTTTTTACTTTTGCGATGGGGGACGGATCTTTTATGATCTGGGGAATGGTGATCGTAAAGGTACTGCCTTTCCCGTAAACGCTTTTAAACGTAATATCCCCGCCCATCAAGCGGCACAGATTCCGGCTTATGGCAAGCCCTAGTCCCGTTCCTTCAATCCCCTGGTTTTTATGGCTGTCAAACCGTAGAAAATCCCCGAACAGTTTATCCTGATCTTCATCTTTTATTCCAATTCCGGTATCCGTAATGCAGAAAGTTAATAAAACGGTATCTTCGGACGGCAAATCCGCAGTAACCGAAAGTGTAAAATGTCCTTCCTTGGTGTATTTTACCGCATTGCTCAGAACATTTAACACTACCTGCCTTACGCGGGCAACATCGCCGATCATTCTGCTGGGAATGGCGCTGTCAATATTAGTAATAAACCGTATATGTTTGTCTCTCAACCGCATAATGATGATATTTACACAATCATTTATCACAGAAGTAAAGCGGTATACAGTATTTTCAATTTCCATCTTGCCCGATTCGATCTTTGAAAGATCGAGAATGTCATTGATTATGGAAAGCAGGTTTGCTCCCGCATGTTTAATGTTTCCCAGATAGCCCTGTACCGTATCGGGTATTTTTTCCCTCAGAGCAAGCTCGCTCATACCTATGATGGCGTTCATGGGGGTGCGTATCTCGTGGCTCATATTTGCAAGAAATTCACTTTTGAATTTATTTGCCTGTTCGGCCCTTTCTTTGGCTTTTTCCAATTCTTCGATCATTGCGATACGTTCAGCGGTGTGACGCATTTTGAAAACTAAAAAGACAATTCCCATAAGAATAGAGGAAAAAAGCAGGGCAAACAAAATCCGTATAGGCCATGATTCGCTGTATGCAAGCTGTTTTTCTATGTTTATGTGCGCAGGGGTACCAAATAGAGGCGTTATGCTCCTTCCGGCGGATCGAACCGTAAATATATATTTGCCGCCGGAAAGATTGGTATAGGAAACATGGACTGCGGTGGAATCGGTGCGAAATTCCTGTTTATCCTGACCTACAAGCTGGTAGGAAAGATCCGATTGTCCGTGAAGCCCATAAGAAAGCAGAGAGATGTTAAAGGTAATGCGGTTTGTTGTTTTGGGAATAACAAGATTTTCGGGAAGGGTATAGTATACTATGTCGTCAATTTCGATGGAATTGATCGCCGCATTGGGCATCTGCTGCTGTCTTTTTTGATCCAGAGAAAGTTTGCTGAATCCATCGGTGCAGCAAAAGTAAAGATCCCCCTCGTCTTCATCAATATAATTCCATGAATTTGCGACCACCGAACCGGAAAGTCCATTTTGAATTCCCAATTCCTGTATCAAATACGAAGATGAATTTTCTCTAAGTAAAGCAGGATCGGCTTGAATAAGATTATTTGCCGCGAGCAGCCAGAGCTTCCCCTTAAAGGTTAGGATGTCAAAAATACTGTAAGCAGGGAATGAGGTAAGAACCCTTACTGCGCCATCCTTAAAATAACAGATTCCGGCACCGGAACAACTGATCCAGATTCCTCCTCCTTCGTCATCTCCTGCCATACGCAGTATCACTTCACTGGACAGACCATCCTCCGCATGAATACTTTCAACACCATTGAGGCTTAAAGCATAGATTCCGTTGCCGTCCGTACCCGCATACAGAACCGGCGTATCTCCGCGAGTGTCGTAATACATGGAAAGTATCATCACCGCCGGTACGATCAATGGCGCTTCGCTGCCAAAGACTTCCTGCGGACTAATGACAGCGCCCTGCTTCAAAAAGAAAAGGCCATTGGCGGTTCCCACGGCATAAACTCCGCCGGACAATTCCCGTACCAGCCTTACCCGTTCTGTTGCAAGGTAATTATCAAATGTATCGGTTTTTTGATTATAGTGTATAATTCCATATTTTATGTAGGTGCAAACTAGGATATCCCCATTGCTGTCCCGATAAATTGAGCGTATCCTAACATTCTGAAGCGCCCGGGTAAGATTGTTTTCTATTCTGTTTCCTTCCCGGTCGCTAATAATAAGCCCGGAATCGTTTGCCAAGTACCAGTGGTTTTCCGCAAACAAAACCGTATTGTAGCTTCTATCTGGAATACCCATTAGGATACTTTCTTTGGTAAAGGGACTTTCCGCGAATAGTGTAACCCCGCCTCCATTGGACGAAGTGATCCAATAATTCCCTTCATAATCCTCGGTTATGCTGGTAAAGAGTCCGCCGGTCAAAATCCCTGCAATAGGATGAAAATCAAGATTTTTCCTGTTTGAAAAGGTGGAATCAAAAAAGCCTATACCCGTATCGGCAGCAACCCAAAGCCTTCCGTACCTATCTTCATAAATACTGTTTACCACGGAACAACTAATCGGTATTTCAGTAAAGGTGATATGCTCTCCGTCAAAGGATGCAAATAGTATTGACGAACCCACTGTACCCAAAATGATATTTTCCCGATCAAGGGCAAGTACCGCGTGTAGAAGCATATCGGGATCAAAGAGGATTGTTTTTTTGGTTTTTGTATATATCACCAGTTCACCTGAATTCAAGATGCCGTATATATTGCCCTCATTGTCTATGGAAAGAGAAATAACAGTAACCTCACGATCTATGTCCAGCGGAATAATATTGACTTCCTGCTTATGGTTGATAGAGAAGATACCGTCGGCGGAACCGAAATAGACAATTCCGGATTGATCTACTGCGATAGAGCGGATCATATTGGAGGGAATACCTTGACTGCGGTTAAAGACTTTAAATGTTCCGCCGTTATAGGCTACCACACCGCTTTCATTAGTCCCAATCCAAAGCGTCCCGTCGTCGCTTTCTAAAAGAGAACGGACAGTTGAACTGGGAAAATCGTCCTGACTCATGGCGTTAAAAGTTGTAAAAGTGCTGCCGTCATACCGGACAAGACCTTGGTAACTGCCAAACCACATATAGCCGTCTCTTGTCTGCAAAACTACGTTGGCTTCGTCAGAGGGAAAGCCGTTGGAACTTCGATAAACTGTTTGAACCCTGTTTGACAAAAAAAGCCTTGATTCCCTATCAACCCCGATAGTATCAGCCGCCGCGAAACGGGGGAAAGCCAAGTCCAAAACAATAAGTATAGATACCGCAGCTAAAAAACAAACTAAGAAAGGTTTGTAAAAAAAACCATTTTTCATAGATATATACTATCACACATTTAGTACAACATTCAAAGCCGTAAGTTTCTCTATATTCCGGTTTCTTTTATTTTTTCTTTCAAGAATTTAAGCCTGCCGTTTTTTGAATAGCTGTAATAGCTTTCTTCGGTAAAGATAATATGGTCAAGGAACCGTATACCAAGAATTCCGGCGGCTTTTTGCAAATCGCGCGTTATATCATCGTCCGCACCGGAAGGCTCGGTAAGACCCGACGGATGGTTATGAGCAACGCACACGGCGCTTGCCCTGTCATGGATCACGTCGGCAAAAACTTCGCGGGGGTGAACAATAGTCTTGTTCACAAGTCCAACCGTAACAATTCGGCTTGCAAGCACCTCGTGAGCGCCGTTCATCGACAAGCATATAAAACGCTCCTGCCGCCTGTCCGCGTAGTGCTGCACCAGCTTATAAATATCCGCACTGTTATTTATGCGTACACCCCTAACGCCCCAGTAGCGCCTGCCGAATTCAAGCATAGCCGCAACCGCGCTTGCCTTACTCTTGCCAAGCCCCGTCATACCGCATAGGTCTTCCACCGTCGGCACAGCTTTTTTTAATTCGAGTTTTTCCAGAAGTTCCGATGCCAGAATATTTACATTTTTTCCCTTTATGCCGGTGTTAAGCAAAACCGCCAAAAGTTCCCTGTCGGAGAGAGCTTGCGCCCCTTTTTCCACAAGGCGCTCACGGGGACGCAATTCTTCCGGCATAAGGCTGGGAGCAATTTTTGAGTTCACACCTTAATTACGGGGCGATTATGAATAACGCTTGTATCGAAGTGTAAAAAAGCCGATATTTTTTTATAGATGTTTAAAAAAATATTTTTTTTTGAAGGGGGAAAGCCCCCTACGCTCCAAAGGTTGCTGCGCAACGCTTTTCCGCTGCCCCCGCTTCTGTTTTTTATAAGCGTCTTTCCCGCTTTTTCATTGGCGCCTTCGTTAAAGAACATCAGCGACGATTCCGCCTTGCGCACAAGTCTTGTCTCATCATATTTTGCGGAAACCACAGGGCGTGTTCTGGAAAAAAAGCGCTCCCTTCGTACAATGGACGACGGCACCAAAATAGAAATCCGCATAGAAAAATCGGCAGCTTCCGGCGAATTCAGCATAGTCCTTGCCCGCGAACTTTCAGGCAGCTATCCGGGCTGGGCAAAAGGCTCATTCATTTTTACAAGAGCCATCTCAGGCGGAGCGCCTCTGCGCATACGCATATTTTTACTAAACGACCCGTATACCTACATTCAATTCCGTCCAAACGGCAATGAAAAATCATTTATGGATGTAGTAATATACAACGCTTATATGGCGCAGTCAGTTTCCGTGCCGCTGCCGATAAACCGTATCCTCACCGCGCCGCTTGACGAGGTGCTTACAATAGCAGACCGCGAGTACCCTCTTAAATATTTTGAGATCGAACCGGACAACTACCTTGATACACGTTCCCTGATAGAAAAAATACGCAAAAATATCAAAGGCTTGGAGTTTGCAGACGACGGCGCAATAGACGAAAACGGCAATTATGTTTTTATAAACGACCTTTCGGCGCAAAAGGATAATGTAGGTTTAAACTGCTCAGGCTTCTCAAAATGGCTGGTTGACGGCATCCTGCATCCAATTACGGGCACGCGCCTTGAGATAAACAAACTAAAACAACCATTCGGTGAGCGCGGCTCCTCACTCACAGCCCCATACGAACCAATAAGAGACCCGTTTTTCGGGCTTGATTGGATTAGAAACCTTGCATCCGCCGTAGGAACAGCATTTAAATCACCGGTTTTTGGAGAATTGGAAGAAATAGAGGTACGTCAAAGCCCGTTTGCATCGGTAATCATAAGAGGAGCCCGTACATCGCAGGTAAAGTTGTATCCGGGCTTCCTTCCCAACGCGGGTTATGGTTTTGAAGGACTTCAAGCCCTGCTCTGGACACTTGCAATAGACGAACCCGGTTACATATATCTGGGCGCAGTAAACAACGAATTAAGACCAAAACCGCGTATGCGCCAGTATTTCCACATAGCCGCCCTAATTCCATACTTCGATGAACAAAGCGTCTTTCACATAGCCGTCTTTGAAAGCGCCGTGGAAACTCAATTCAGCCGCTTTAGAAACCGCTATCCCGACCACTACATAAATCTTGTCCGCCTACCCATCGAATCCGCCTTTGAGCCGTAGCTAAGTTCAATGACGTCCCCAGCAATTCACATTTTACAAATGCAAAACCATACCACATTTTCTAAAAAATCGCAGGAAGCCTGTAGAAAAAATCCGTCCCTCACTCACACTGACGACTGTGGCATTTATCGTAGGAGCCTCAGCTCGCAAAAGTCCCGCACATCGTATGTGTTCGGAGGGCGCGGCTTTTTCCACGGCTTCAACATTTATTGGCATAGTGGTATGGTTTTGGCAGTACAGACAGGAATTGCCGCCAATAACCACAAAATAAGGAAAAAATTCTAAAATCTTGGATTTTCCGGTAATGATCACAAAAAATATGCGTGCAAGATTTTAGAATTTTTCTCATTTCCTACTCCGCAATGCGGCGGCAGTTCCCGTTTTGTTTTATTTGTTACGGCGCAAAACTAAAAACAGATAAGCCTGTAAAATGCCGTGCCGAAAGTTTATACCGAAATAAAACCATTATATATTAGCAGAAAGAGGCGCGGGTGCCCGCGCAAAAAATTAGGGCGGCACCTCTGGAAGGTACCCTGATTTTTTGCGGCAGGGCAGGCCCCGCGTTTTTTGAAATATTCATAAGGGTTTTGATTTTTTTCCCACAGGCACGGTAATTTAATGACAATCTGTTTTCAGTTTTGCGCTGCAATTTGTAAAATGTGAATTGCTGGCGCTGGTTCATCGCGCCTTGATCCTTCCACCGATAAGCCTTAAACTTATTTAAAACCTACCTAAATTTTGATAAGAGGTCAAACAATGTCAGAAAAGAAAATGCTAATGATTGACGGAAACACGGCGGCTGGACAGATTGCCCACGCGCTTAGTGAGGTAATCGCCATTTATCCGATTACGCCGTCCAGCCCCATGGGGGAAGTTTGTGACGAACTTTCGGCTCAGGGGAAAAAGAACCTTTGGGGTACTATCCCGCAGGTTTACGAAATGCAGAGTGAAGCAGGAGCGGCAGGCGCAGTACACGGTGCGCTAACGACCGGTGCGCTCTCATCCACTTTTACCGCGTCCCAGGGTCTTCTGTTAATGATCCCCAATATGTATAAGATTGCCGGAGAACTTACCAGCACGGTCTTCCACATCGCGGCGCGTGCCCTTGCAACATCAAGTCTGTCGATTTTCGGCGATCATCAGGATGTAATGGCTTGCCGTCAGACCGGCTGGGCTATGCTTGCCTCTAACAGCGTGCAGGAAGTAATGGATATAGCGGCTATAGCCCATTCATCAACACTCCGCTCCCGGGTACCGTTTCTGCACTTTTTCGACGGTTTCCGCACATCCCACGAGCTTCAAAAAATTGAGGAAGTCGGCTTCGATGTGCTAAAAACTATGATCAGTGACGATCTAGTCCAAGCTCACCGCTTGCGCGGACTCACCCCCGAAGCCCCGCTTATCCGGGGCACGGCTCAAAACCCCGATGTTTACTTTCAGAGCAGGGAAGGCGTGAACAAATACTACGAAAAAGTTCCCGCTATAGTTCAGGAAGAAATGGATAAGTTTGCCAAATTGACCGGCAGACAATACCACCTATTTGATTATTTTGGCGCAAAAGATGCCGAAAAGGTAATCATCATCATGGGTTCCGGCGCGGAAACCTGTGAAGAAACTGTCGAATACTTAGAGGGCAAGGGAGAGAAAGTCGGTGTCCTAAAAGTGCGGTTATTCCGTCCCTTCGACGCAGAATTATTTGTAAAGGCCCTGCCCGCCACCGTTAAATCCATCGCCGTCCTGGATAGGACAAAAGAACCGGGCTCACTCGGCGAGCCGCTTTACGAAGATATCTGCACCGCCATAGGCGAGATGCAGGCGGAAGGAAAAGCGCCCTTTAAAACCTATCCTAAAGTCCTTGGCGGACGTTACGGCTTAGGCTCGAAAGAATTCACTCCGGCAATGGTAAAGAGCGTTTTTGACAATCTTTCCGGCAAAAAAATCAACAAATTCATCGTCGGCATAACCGATGATGTTTTAGGACACAGCTTAAGTTTTGACGAAAACTTCAACATTTCCGAAGAGGGCATGAATGAGGCTATGTTTTATGGGCTTGGCGCAGACGGCACGGTAGGCGCTAACAAAAATTCAATCAAGATCATAGGCGATGCGAAACCGGAGCTTTCCGCTCAAGCGTACTTCTCCTACGACAGCAAGAAATCGGGCGGCTTCACCGTTTCGCACCTCCGTTTCGGAAAAAAAGCGATACGCCGTCCCTACCTTATCACAAAAGCCGACTTCCTTGCCTGCCACAAGTTTTCTTATATGGAAACCTTCGATATGCTTGCAAACGCAAAAGACGGCGGCACCTTCCTCTTGAACAGCCCCTTCAAGGCATCCGAAGTTTGGGAGCAAATCCCCGTCGAGGCGCAAAAACGTATCATCGACAAAAAGCTCAAATTCTACGTGATCAACGCCGCGGAGCTTGCCCGTTCAACCGGTATGGGCAACCGTATCAACACGGTTATGCAGGCAGCTTACTTCAAGATTTCAGGCGTTATCGATGAAGAACACGCCGTCAAATACATGAAGAAATTCATCGAAAAATCCTACGGCAAAAAGGGCGCGGACGTGGTGCAGAAAAACTATGCCACCGTTGACGAATCCTTAAAAGCCGTCGAGGAAGTTAAATACCCGTCAAAAACATCGGGCAATATTCACATGAAAAAACCGTTTGCAACTGCAGACGATGCATGGATCAAAGAAGTGTTAGGCGCAATGTCGGTACAGGAAGGCGACAAGCTGCCCGTGTCGAAGCTGCCCGAAGACGGCACCTTTCCCACGGCTACAACCCAGTACGAAAAACGCGGCGTTGCGGAGCGAGTGCCACAGTGGGTACCCGAAAATTGTATACAGTGCGGTCAGTGTTCCTTCGTTTGCAGCCACGCCTGTATACGCATGAAGAACATAAGCGACGATCAGGTAAAGAAAGCCCCTAAAGGATTGCTTTTTACCGACATTAAGCCTAAAGGCGAAGCCGAGAAGCATCCCGGTTACAAGACCACGCTCCAGATTGCAGCCGAAGACTGCATGGAGTGCGGAGTCTGTATAAACACCTGCCCGGCAAAAGGAAAAGCGCTCAAATGGGTAGGCTATGCCGACGATCCTAAATACCGCGAGGAGCAGATCGCCGCGTGGAAGTACTTCCTTTCATTGCCCGAAGCTGCCGAAGCCGAGTTAAACTTAAGTATAGCCAAAGGGCTTGCATACAAGCGGCCGCTATTCGAGTTCTCGGGCGCCTGCGGAGGCTGCGGCGAGACACCTTATGTCAAGCTCTTATCCCAGCTTTTCGGCGAGAGGGCAATCATAGCCAATGCAACCGGTTGTTCATCAATCTACGGCGGAAACCTCCCCACAACCCCTTACGCAAAACGAAGCGACGGAAGGGGACCCGCGTGGTCAAACAGCCTATTTGAGGATGCCGCAGAATTCGGGCTTGGTATGAGGCTAACATCGGATAAACTTGCCGAACACGCCCGCGAAGTCGCCGCCGCCGCAAAAGCCGACGGCATCGAAGCCGCCCTAATCGACAAAATCCTTGGCAATACGCAAACAGACAGTGCGGCAATAGAACAGCAGCGAACCGACGTAACCGCTCTAAAAGCCGCCCTAAAGAAAAATTCAAAACCCATAGCCAAGCAGCTCTACTCCCTAGCCGATCACTTCATCAACCGCTCCGTTTGGATACTAGGCGGCGACGGCTGGGGTTATGACATAGGCTACGGCGGATTAGACCACGTTCTCGCCTCCGGCAAAAATGTGAACATACTCTGCATGGATACCGAAGTCTACTCAAACACCGGCGGACAAATGTCAAAAGCCACACCGGTAGGCGCTATCGCAAAGTTTGCCGCAGCCGGTAAAGACAACGTAAAAAAAGACCTAGGCGCAATGGCAATGAGCTACGGCTATGTATACGTCGCAAAAGTAAACATGGGCGCAAACATAAATCAGGTGATCAAAGCCTTCCGCGAAGCCGAATCGTATCCGGGCGCGTCGATCATCATCGCCTACAGCCATTGTATCAACCACGGTATTGATATGTCTAAAGGACTTGAACAGCAAAAAGCCGCCGTAACCTGCGGACTCTGGCCGCTCTACCGCTACGATCCGCGTCTTAAAGGCGAAGGCAAAAACCCGTTCCAGCTCGACAGCAGCGAGGCAAGCACCGCGCTCGAAGACTTCATGTACAAGGAAGTCCGCTTCAAGAGCCTCAAAGCCGCCAGCCCCGACCGCGCCGATGCCCTCCTAGCCAAGGCAAAAGCGCAGCTCGACCGCGTATGGAAAGAGTATAAGTATTTGAGCGAAAGACCATTCTAATTTTTTTGGAGTTTTAAGGGGGGAGCAACTGCCCCCCTCGCTCCAAAAGTTTTGCTTACGCAAAACGTTTTTACGCTGCCCCCCGCACATCGCGGGTACAGGTGCGGGCTTGCAAATAGGCAGTGTGAAATAAAGGTACACTGCACCTTGGGGGCTCCCCTTACCGTTACGAAGCCTTTTTATGTTGTATGTCTAACCTAAAACCTAGATTATCAAGAACTTTTACCACCGTTATAAAAGAAGGGTTGCCTTTAGGGGAAAGAGAATCATACAACCCTTCACGGCTTAGATTCAATTCTTTGGCAAGCTGTGCCATTCCTTTAGACCGCGCAATGTTTCCGATTACTTTTAAAAGAAAGCCGGTATCATTTTCGGCGAGTGCCGCCTCAAGGTATGCTATAACATCCTCTTTGCTTTCAATAAATTCCGCCGTGTCCCAATCACTCACAGTTATTTTTTCCATTTTTTTCCTCCTCGTGTTCTTCTTCCAATGGAAGGAGTGCTATTTTTCTGGCCTTTTCAACATCGGCTTGCTGTGTGGACTTATCACCGCCGCAGAGCAGGATAATAATTTCCTTCCCGGTATCTTTATAATAAACCCGATAGCCGGGTCCATGGTCGATACGCAATTCAGAAATATCCCCCAAAAAACGATGATCGCCGGGATTTCCTTCTTCAAGTCGGTCAATACGAGTAAGAATAAGACCTCTTGCCGACCTGTCTCGAAGTTTTCTGAGCCATTTTTCAAAAATCACGGTTTTACGTATCGTCATAATTATAGTGTAAAATATAACCTACACTTTGTCAAGAGGAAATTTGAGAAAGTTTTAGATTATTTATTACGCACTGCGCCAAATGGACAGTCTAATTATTTATGTGGTATAATAATTGTTGCCTATGACAAAAGAAGTGTTTGAATGGCTATTGAACTTAAAGAAATAACATCAAAAGTTGCACTTTATGCTAGAGAGGTGAAAACTGTATACCCTCTTGATAAAGTCGTTTTGTACGGTTCATATGCAAAAGGAACTGCAGATTCTGATAGTGATGTTGATATTTGTTTTTTTTCTAAATCATTTGAGAAAATGCGCCGTGTTGATGCTATAGCAGAATTGTTGCATATTGCCGGTAAATACGACATCTGGATTGAACCAAACGCTTTCCCAACTTCCGAACTATCCAATGATAATCCTTTTGTAAAAGAAGTGCTAAGAACCGGACAAGAAATTCCTGTATAACTAGGAGCCAGTTTACTAAATCATCCGCCAGTATTGCCGTTATCTGTAATGCGATTGCCTTGAAATTACATAAATATTTATGTATACTTCTTATTGGAGCTTACGATGCCTAAGAGATATTCCAGTGCGGAGTTGATTAAGCTGGTGAAAGATGACGGTTGGACGCTGGATAGAATCAATGGAAGCCACCACCATTTTCATCATACAGTGAAGAAAGGCGTAGTAACGATTCCGCATCCGGTAAAAGATATGGATCCAAAAACTGCCAACAGCATAAAGAGACAAGCCGGATTATAGGAGGAGGAAGAGTCACCATGAAACAGTATATAGCGTTTATATCTACAGATGGACAGAACTTGGGGGTTGTGTTTCCTGATTTTCCGGGGTGTGTGTCTGCCGGGCAGAACTTTGAAGACGCTGTTCGTATGGCGCATGAAGCCTTATCCGGTCATGTGGAATGTATGAAAGACATGAATTTGAATATACCGGAACCAAGAAGTTTGGAGCAGATAATGAAGTCTTGGGAAGACTGGAATGATTGGAAAAATAGTCAACATACAACAGCATTTATAGCGCTTATTCCAAGCCATGAGACCCGAAAGTACACTATCTCTATGGATTCCGCTCTTATGGCTCGTGGTTAGGTATATAATGGCGGGCGCAAAGTTTAAGTTTGAAGTTTACACACCGTACAGGCTTTTTTTTTCGCAGGATGTTGAGGCGATAACGCTGCGGCTTTCCGACGGCGAGGTGGGTATATATGCCGGTCATTCGCTTTTTACTGCTCCGGTAGTAAATTGCATAATGAAAATAAAAGACAGAAAAGGGGTTTGGAAGCATGCTTTTGTTTCCAACGGGATTATCGAGGTAAAAAAGACAAAGACTGTGCTGCTGTCCGATGCTGCCGAATGGCCCGAAGAAATTGACGCGGAACGTGCGAAAAAGTCAAAAGATGACGCCATGTCTGTGATCAAAGATAGCTCGTTTAAATTCGAGAACGCGATAGCCGGAGCAAAATTAGAACGTGCGGAGATGCGCTTGAAAGTTCTGGAAAGCGTGGTAAAACCCTCAGTTTAATGGACAAAAGGAATTTTTATGTTTCGTATTCAGACGATAAATAAGATTGCCGTAGAAGGATTAAATCTTTTTCCCAGGGATAAGTACGAGGTTGCAAGCGAGATTTTGAAACCTGATGCGATCCTTGTCCGCAGTGCCGATATGCACAATATGGGGATACCGGTGAGTGTTCTGGCTATTGTACGGGCAGGCGCGGGCTACAACAATATTCCCGTGGACGAGTGCAGTGAGCGCGGAATTGCCGTGTTTAATACGCCCGGAGCTAACGCCAACGCGGTAAAGGAGCTTGTACTTGCCGCTCTGTTTTTGTCATCGCGGAGGATAAGCGAGGGTATTGCGTGGATCAAAAATCTCTCGAAAGACGGCGCTTCCGTTCCTGATATTGTTGAAGGGGGGAAGGCGGCTTTTGAAGGTCCTGAGATTCGCGGTAAGACACTGGGCGTTGTGGGGCTTGGAGCTGTAGGCGTAATGGTGGCTAACGATGCGTCGGCTTTAGGCATGGAGGTTATAGGCTTTGATCCGTATATTTCCGTTGATTCCGCATGGAACCTTTCGAGGACTGTAAAACATGCCGAGACTATCGAGGAGCTTTTATCAAGGTCGGATTATGTGAGTATTCATGTTCCGTTTAGCGAAAAAACAAAAAGCATGTTTAATGCAGAAAAGATTAAAATAATGAAGAAGGGTGCGCGGCTTATAAATCTTGCGCGCGGCGGTCTTGCAAAGGAAGCCGACATTGCTGCTGCGCTGGATACGGGGCAGCTTTCCGCCTATATTACGGATTTTCCTACGGAGGAACTTCTTTCGCACAACAAGGTGATCTGCATACCGCATTTGGGCGCGTCAACGCCCGAGGCGGAGATAAACTGCGCTGTTATGGCGGTAAAACAAACAATGGAATATCTTGAAACCGGAATGATCCGTAATTCGGTAAACTTTCCGCGCTGCAAACTGGAGCAGCATTCTGCGCACCGGCTTCTGGTGGCAAACCGTAACATACCCAACATGGTAGGTCAGATTACTACACTTCTGGCAGGTTCTCATATAAATATTACAGATTTGATAAATCACCATCAGGGTAATTATGCGTATAACATCATCGACACGGAGCAGGAAATACCGCCGGATATTTTGGAAAATATAAACAAAGTCCCCGGCATTGTTCGGGTAAGAACTATAAACAGAGAAAAATTATGAAGTATATGATCATTTCTGATATACACGGATCGTTTAAGTATACGGAAGCGGCGTTGAAACATTTTGATTTGATAAAAGCGGATATGCTGCTGGTGTTAGGTGATATTCTATACCATGGCCCGCGCAATTCACTGCCTAATGGACATGATCCGAAAACCGCCGCCGCCATGCTTAACCGTTATGCGGATAAAATTGTCGCGGTTAGGGGAAACTGCGATGCCGAAGTGGATCAGGTTATGCTGAAATTTCCATGCATGGAATCTTACACTATGCTTGTGGATGATGGACGGCGTATTTTTTTGACGCACGGTCATGTATACGATGAGGATAGCCTGCCTTTTGCCCTGCCTGAAAATTCTATCTACCTTTCCGGGCACACGCACATTCGCCGTCTTGAAAAGAAAAACGGTCTAGTCCTATGTAACCCGGGCTCTATCTCCCTGCCAAAAACAAAAACGCCGAACGAAAAGCCTATACGCAGCTTTGCCGTTTACAACAGCGGCGAGCTTGCCCTTTTTGATCTTGATAACCCGCAAACGCCGCTTGAAAAACTGGCTCTGTAGTTACTCAAAGACTTACTCAACGTACCGCCTTAATCTTGTTCTTCCACAAAAAAGAGCGGCTTTTTTTTAGCTTGCCCAGCGACAGCATCGCGGCTATGGCGTGTTTTGCATCGGCGCTTGACCAATCAAGGTTTGGAGCGTCGGCAAGGATCTGCGCGGCTTCGCTTTCTGTAAACGCAAGCCGATTTTTACGGAAAAATTCCGTTAGCGCCCTCTCCTCGCGGCACAGGCTTTGAGCTTTTTCCGCACACACATCACAACATTCGGTTTCCGGCTTTTCGCCGCCGCCTTCGTAGTTTAGAAGGGCAAGAAGGTTTTCACGGCGGCAATGCTCCGTGTCGCGGGCGTACGCAAATAAATCGGCAAGGCGTTTTTTATCGTAATCCGTTTTTGCCCGCTTAAACGCGCTCTCGTCATCGGGACCCCACAGTAAAAACGCCCGCGAAAAATTCCCGTCGCGTCCTGCACGTCCCGATTCCTGAAGGTAGGCTTCCACCGAAGGCGGAAAATCGCGGTGTACCACAGTGCGGACATTAGCCTTGTCCACGCCCATCCCATAAGCGCAGGTAGCCACCAGCACACCTCTATCGCTGGAAAAGAACCATTTTTCTACATTCGACTTTTCTTCGCGGGAAAGCCCCGCATGATAAAAACGAATTTCTTTTTCTTCAAGACTGCTTCTTAAATAACGTGCCAATTTTTCCGTGCCGGGACGCGAAGAACAAAACACTATCGCGGGACGCTCATACCTTGTCAAAAGATCGCGTACCGCTAAGTCCCGCAGCAGTGCGCCTTTAGCGGCATAGCTGATGTTTGCCCTGTCGGGATTCCCTATTATCCTGTGCGCTCCCTGCCCTGCGGAATTACCGAAAATATACTTTTCAATTTTTTCAAGAACCGGAGCGGAAGCCGTAGCGGTAAAAGCTGTGATTATGGGAGCGGCGGCGGCGTCAATAATTTTTCCTATTTCAAGGTAACTTGGACGGAAACTTTCGCCCCATTCGCTTACACAGTGAGATTCGTCAATTACAATGTGAACAATTCCAAGCTCAGGCAGTTTACGCAAAATTTTTTCCGTTAAAAGAACCTCCGGGTTTGCGATAATAAAACGGCTTTCTCCATTTTCCAATTTATGCCAAATCCCGCTGCGTTCTTCCGCGCTCTGTCCGCCGCGCAGAATTACCGGCGAAAAATCTTTTTCCATAAGCCGCCGTTCCTGATCCGCCATTAACGACAGAATAGGATATATAACAAGCGTAATGCCCTGCAGCAGCATAGCGGGAAATTGAAAACATAGGGATTTTCCGGCTCCTGTAGGCAGTATTACGATCTGTTTTCCCAGCGTTGAGCGGTCCTCCTCCTCCTCGCAGCTCTCATCTTCATATACAATCTGAATATCCTCCGTAAACCTGCTGCTTTCATCAAATCCGGTATGCCAATCAATGGGGATTTTTGCCGCCTGTGCCGCTTCCAAAATGTTTGACACAACAAGACGCTGATACGGGAAAAGATAATCTAACCCGAAAAGTTTTTTTAACGCCGCCTGCACAGGGTCAGCAGATCCAAAATTATTTTCCATATTTATCATTCCTCCTTAATTACTATTACGGCGTGTAAATGCAAAACGCTTGTATGGAAGTGCAACAATTTAAATAATTGTTTTTTTTCGGGAAATATGCCTATAATCAAAATATGCCTAACGTTTTTGATTATATTGAATGGCGGGGCGATTTAAGTTTTAAGGCTGCGCCTTTCAATCCTGTAGACAATATTATTTTTTCGATCATATCCTACTACCCGTTTGACGGTATTGTGGAAAATGACTTTAAAGCGGGCGGTGTGCCGTTGAAAAAAGCCCTAAACGGGCTTGAAAAGGCGATTCGTGATAACAGCGAACTGCTGCGCCTTCTTACTTTTCCCGAAGAACAAAAAAAGTTTATTGTTCCGGTTTCAGAGGCTAAGCGTTATCAAAATGTTTTTATTTATGCTTATAAGGACAGAACCGACACAAAAAAAGAAATGCAGTTTTCCGCGCTCACTTTTATTGCCCCCGATTGTCCGCCGTATATAGCCTTCCGGGGGACAGATGCCAGTTTAGTCGGCTGGAAAGAAGATTTTAATATGATATTTAATGATGTTATTCCGGCACAGACGGAAGCCGTTAAGTATCTAAAAAACATTGCGCCTAACATAACCGGCAAGTTTAGCATAGGCGGACATTCAAAAGGCGGAAACCTTGCGGTTTATGCCGCCGCTTTTTGCGGTGACGATTTACAA
>BNVA01000013.1 GCA_025997755.1 Spirochaetia bacterium
GCCGCTTTTTCAACAAACTTGTCTACAACATCGTCGGCATAATGACCGTAGCCCAGCAGATTTTGTCCGCGCAGCAGCATCATAATCGGCGTCTTGGGCAAACCTTTTTTCAATGTCCGCAGGCGCGGATACCCGTATTCTCGCCTCTCAGGTGCCGGGCGGTATGCTTTCCAACCTTGAAAACCAACTTAAAGAACAGGGAGCTTCTAACAAGATCGACGAGGTGCTGAAAGAGATCGCTGTTGTACAAAAAGACTGCGGCTATATTCCTCTGGTAACGCCTACGAGTCAAATTGTTGGAACACAGGCTGTGTTCAATGTTCTGTTCGGGCGTTATGCGAAACTTACGGCTGAGACAGCCGACCTTGTAACCGGACGCTACGGCGCTCTTGCCGCTCCCGCAAATCCTGACCTTGTAAAAAAAGCTCTTGCCCAGAATAAATACGACGCTGTTCTTACGGCGCGTCCTGCCGACAGCATTACAAACGAGTTCGACAAAATTTCCAGCGAGGCGAAAGCCGCCGGTGCAAAGGATGTCGAGGATATTTTGACCTACGCGATGTTCCCGAAAGTCGCGCCTAAATTCTTTAGCGAAAGGGATAATGGTCCCGTATCGTCGGATTCTTTCAAAGTTGCACCCGCGCCTCAGGCGGGCGGAAGCTCTGCCGAATCTTATGTCGTGAACGTAAACGGCTCGGACTACCATGTACAAGTGCGTCCGGAAGGCACGGTAGCTATTGCTCCGTCAACAGGTTCGGCGGCAGCGGCTCCTGCAGCGGCAGTGGTTCCGACCGGTGGCACGCAGGTTCTTGCCCCTGTAGCGGGTACTATCCTCAAACACGCTATTCCTGAAGGGTCTCAGGCGGCAAGCGGCACAACGATCATTATCATAGAATCAATGAAGATGGAGCTTGAGATTAAGGCAACGGCGTCAGGCAAGGTTCACTTCCTTGTTCCGGCAGGTACGGCTGTTCAATCGCAGCAAGCAATAGCTGTTATCGGATAGAGTAAAAAATAGAGGTGAAAATGATAGAGCTAAAAAAAGACCCAAAGTGGATAACAAAGATATGTTTTGCGATGTTGATCGGCGCGTTTGTACTGTCGGCAGTATTTTCCTTTATGCCGACGGCAAAGGCTCAGTCCGCCTCCGCCGACGCGCATTCAGGTGTTGCATCTTTCAAAAATCCCGATGCGTTTATCGAGGGTACAGGAAACAATGAGATCAAGCAAATAACGATTCCGTCATTTGCCAGAAATATTGCGGAAACCACAGGCTTATCGGCTTTTCTTAACGACCGCATAGTCAAGGAAACAACCGAAATTGATCTTGTAACTGGCAAGAACAAGACAACGATTGTTTGGGGCTGGCAGGAACTTCTCATGGTGGTCGTGGGTTTTGTTATCGTTTGGCTGGGCGCGGGCAAGGGCTTTGAGCCTCTGCTGTTGATCCCTATCGGCTTCGGTACGATTTTCGTGAACATTCCGTTAGCCGGTGTAGGCGCGGCGGGACACCTGCTTGAAACCGGTTACCGCGAGGGACAGGGCTTTCTTGACCTAATCTATAACGCGGGTGTAGGCAATGAATTTTTTCCGCTGTTTATCTTTATGGGTATAGGCGCGATGACCGATTTTGGTCCGTTAATCGCCAATCCAAAGACAGCGTTGCTCGGCGCGGCGGCTCAGTTTGGTGTGTTCGGGACGCTTTTCGGCGTTACCGCTATGAATCTGATACCCGGAGTTGACTTTACAATGACAGACGCCTGCGCCATCTCGATCATCGGCGGCGCGGATGGTCCTACAACGATCTACATTGCCGCGAAACTCGCGCCGAAATTGCTTGCGACGGTAGCGGTTGCCGCCTATTCGTACATGGCACTGGTACCGCTGATACAGCCGCCGATAATGAAGGCGCTTACCACAAAAGAAGAACGCCTAATCCGAATGAAGCAGCTCCGCCCCGTCTCTAAAAAAGAAAAAATCATCTTCCCGATGATTGTCTTTTTGCTGACTATATGTTTGTTGTCTGCGGCGGCGCCGCTTATCGGCTGCCTTATGTTCGGTAACTTTATACGGGAATGCGGCGTTGTAGAACGTTTGTCCAAGACCCTGCAAAACGAGCTTATGAATATCGTGTCGATCCTCCTTTCACTGGGTGTAGGCAGCCAGATGACGCCGGAAAAATTCTTAAACCCGTCGTCATTGTCGATAGTCCTGCTCGGTTTATTAGCCTTCTGCATAGCGACCGCAACCGGCGTTCTTGTGGCGAAATTCATGAACCTGTTCCTAAAGGAAAAGATCAACCCGCTAATCGGTTCCGCCGGTGTTTCCGCTGTACCTATGGCGGCGCGTGTTTCGAATAAGGTTGGCTTGGAGTTTGATCCGGGCAACTTCCTTTTGATGCATGCCATGGGTCCCAATGTCTCCGGCGTTATCGGTACGGCTATTGCCGCCGGTGTCTTCATCGCTTGTTACGGTGTTTGATGGCGGTAAAGGATAAGTAAAATGAGCGATCCGGCAGAAATTTACTTTGAAGAAGAAAAACACTGGACCTACGCCGACTATAAAAACTGGGAGCTTAAAGCGGGAGAGCGTTATGAGGTGCTAAACGGTATTGCCTATGCAATGTCGGCGCCTAATGATGCACATCAGGCTATAAGCGTGGAGTTAACCATGCAGATTGCGAGCTTTTTGCATGGTCAAATTTGTAAAATTCGCGTCGCACCCTACGATGTCCGCCTCTACTACGAGGAAGATGAGTCTGATGATACCATTGTTCAGCCGGATATATCTGTTATATGCGATCCAAAAAAACGTGGGACGGAAGGTTGCAGGGGCGCGCCGGACTTTGTTATCGAAATTTTGTCGCCTTCAAATACAAGCGAAGACACAATACGTAAATTTAACCTGTATATGGATGCGGGGGTACGCGAGTATTGGATAGTCGCACCGGAGACCAAGACAGTTTTCGTATATCAGTTTGAGGGCGGCGGTATTAAATCGAAAGCCGTGTATGAAAATGCCGCCCCCGCTGCCGCCGCAGAATCCGGTTCACAGCCCGCCGTTGCCGTACATCCCGTTTACGCGCCGGTAGAGGCTATTGAAGGGCTTACCATAAACCTAACCGATGTTTTTGCCGGGCTTTGATATTCCGCAAAACGCTTTATCGGCAATCTAAATAAAAAAAATTAGCCTTTTATTCCGATAATCTAGTATATTGTTTATAATGAAGCGTGTTAGCTTTCCCGTTATTTTTATTCTTCTCGCTTTCAATGCCCAGATACAGGCTTATGATACCGATCCGGGCGATTACGGCAGCATAACCGACTTTTTAAACGGCATTTACGGCATAGACGACAACGCGGGACTTACCGCATTCCCGATTTTAAACATACCGGTAGGCGGCATGGCGGAAGGTATGGCAGGCGCATATTCGGCAGTCGCAGGCGATATATCGTTTATGGACTGGAACCCCGCAGGCTCTGCTCTGCTACCCAGAATGGAGCTTGCATTTTTTCATAACAACTGGATTGCTGATACAAAAATTGAAGCGGCATCTTTTGCCGGCAGGTTTAAAAATATGGGCTTCGGGGTGAACGGAAAGTGGCTTTATACGCCATTCACACAGTACAGTTACTTTGGCGACAGAATGTCAAAAGGTTATTATTCCGAAGCCGTCGCCGTTTTGAATGCCTCCTACAATTTTTTCCCCGGCTACTATTTTGCCGGTTTGTCGCTCGGCTTAAATCTAAAAGGCGCTTTTAGAATGGTGCCGGACTATGCCCTGAATTCAACAGGCGAATTCGTGTCCGGATCGGGCGAATCGCAGTCCGCAGCTTCGGTTATGGGTGATATAGGGCTTTTAACAAGAATAAATTTCTTAAAATTCTATGTTTCCAGAGAAAAAAATATGTCTTTTGCCCTGGTTTTGAGAAATTTGGGGACACCCGCTATTGATGATCCGCTTCCTACGGTAGCCGTAGCCGGTATTTCATATAAACCGCTGCGTCCATTTCTGATTTCGTTTGATTTTTCCCTGCCTATGAATGTTCAGAACATTGAATTGTCGGAAAAACCATACTGGTCGCTAGGATTTTCATTGTCCGTTGCCAAATTTCTTTCCATGCGCGGCGGTTTGCTGATGAAAGCCGGTAATATACGCGCGGCGATAGGCAGCGCTGTTAATTTGGATCATTTTGCGGTCGATGTAAATTATACGCTTGACCTCCTAACCCAGATACAGCCGATGAACCGCGTTGCAATAGGCGTACGCTTTGATTTAGGCGACTCAGGACGATCCAACAACAGCAGCCGTGTGGATAATTTATATTTGCAGGGGCTTGATGCTTATTCACGCGGCGACGATGATGAAGCCCGCAGATTTTTTGACGAGGCTCTTGCGCTGGACCCCAATTTTGATCCGGCAAAGGAAGGCATACAGGCTATCAATAATTACGATGCCCTTCTAAAACGTATCAACGATATGCAAAGGATAACTTATTAAATCATCTATGTTTACCAATGAGCAGGAGATGACGTTCCTCGTCTAAAAACGGTACGGGGCATGGAATAATCTGCGCGTTATACGCAAGGCTTCCTATGGCATCCAATTCCTGCAAAATTTTTTCTTTGCGTCCCTTGTAAGCGGCAATTATTCCGTTTGGTTTTAACAAAGAAAACAATTTTGTTAAGAATTTTTTGTCATTTTTTTCATCGCTATCAAGCGGCTTAAAGGCACGAAAACAGATCAAGTCAAATTGATTTTCGTTTATGCGTTCTACTTCTGTTTGCAAAACCTCCGCATTGTTAAGCTGTAAAACCGCTTGAACATTGCGAAGAAAATCCGCTCTCTTTTCCATTCTTTCTATCAATTTCAATTTTGCCTTAGGCATTGTTATTGCAAGAGGTATGCCGGGCAGTCCCGCACCCGATCCCGCATCTGCTATAACAGGCAAAGCTATGCCATCTAATGCTTTTAATATTTCTGTTAACGGGGCTAAGGAATCCAGAATATGTTTTACAATAAATTCTTCTTTTGTTTTTATTTTTACTAATCCGTGAGTTTTATTAAAAAGTTCTATTTCGCAGGTATAACGGTTAAATAAATTTACAATAGTATCAAAACGGGCTGACAATAAAGCATTAACATTTTGATCGTTTTTTTGTAATTGAATTAAACCGTTTTCTAATGTTGACATTTATTTTTAACGCTGACGTATTATTTCATAAAAAAATATGCCTGCGGCGACAGAAACATTTAACGAATCCACACGTCCTTTTGACGGGATAGAAAGCAGGGCGTCGCAGCTTTCACGTAACAGCCGCGAGATACCGGAGCCTTCGCCGCCTAAGATCAAACATACACGTCCTTTTAATTTTTGTTTGTAAACAGCATCCCCTTTCATGTCCGCGCCGTAAATCCAAAAGCCCGCTTCTTTAAGCTGTTCGACGGCGCGCGGCAGGTTTGGAACCTCGCTTGACGGCACCCACGCGGCGGCTCCGGCGGAAGTTTTTGCAATAATATCCGCGTGTTTGGCAGTACGTTTATTACGTGTTATTACAAGATTAACGCCGAATTGATCGCAGGAACGCAGTATCGCGCCGAAGTTGTGCGGGTCTGTTATTTCGTCTAACACTACCACAAGTACATTTTTGTTTTTTTCCTGATCGCCTAAACCCGCAATAAAATCTTCAAGCCGGAGATTGGCTGAATCTTCCGCCGCATCTTCAACTTCAAGGGCAATGCCGCGGTGATCATTTGAAATACGATCAAGTTCATTTGTTCCGACACGGACAACGGGCACTTTTTTTGAAAGTGCAAGCTCCACAAGCTCACGCGCACGGGGACCCGCCTTTGCAACAAGAAGCGAGATACCCCCTCCGTATTTGATACGTTCCTCAATAGAATGAAAGCCGGTTAGATAAGCCATAAGCTATAAAGCCGCCACAGCCGCGCCAAGCAGCGATGCCTGTTCAACTTTTGACATAATAAAGAAATGAGGGGAAGAAGCGTTTAACATCACTCTAAGATGAGCTTCAATTGATTCACGCATAAAGTGATAGATCGCAAATGTTGTTCCGTCAACCGCAATACGTACCGGTTTTAACTGATCTTTACCCTCGCCGGTATGTTGAATTACGGCGGCTAAAGTAGCGGCGGAAAAAACCGCGGCTCTTTCCGTTATTATAGATTCCAGATATACAAGAGAGGAAATTGCATCTGTCTCATCGGGCGAAAAAAGATCGCCTAACGCTCCGTTAAACGAAAGAGGATTATTCAAAAAGGCGTTTAAATCTTTTGTCCCCAATCTATTCATAGCAAGCAGTTCGGTGGACTTTTTAAATTTAAGAACACCCTCCCCTACCGCACGCTTTAAAATATGCAGGCTTAAAAGCCCCAGATAGGCACCTGCCGACATTTTTTCCGTTGAATAAGCGCCCGGATTTTTTGTTGCGGCGTCGAATTCCCTGTCAAGAACTCCTTGGTAGCGGTTGTAAAAATTCCCCGATTCACAAACAACGATCTGCGGAGAAGTTTTTGATTCAAAATTGATTTTTTTTATTACGGTTTCAGGATAAGCGGTGTTAAAACCTGTTCCTAAAATAAAACCTATAACCGCGCCGCCAGTATTTTGTTTTGTGCATGAACCTGACAAGCCTTCAATTTTTGATGGTATATTGGGCGGAATTTGGGCAAGCCCTGTTAGAAGTGTAGCAGTTGTATCGTTTAACAGCGTAATGTGTTCCGGCGCTTTAACGCCGCGCCTAGCCAGCGCATCACGTAAACTTTTACCCACAGGTTTACCGGCAACATCAGGCGCGTCAACTTCTTTGGTAAATTCAAAAGGGATGGCATCTCCGTCTTCGGTAGTTTCCATAGGATATGAAAAACAAAAACCTACGCCCTCAATACCGCTGTACTCTTCGAGAAGCGGCGCACAGACACCGGCAAGCTCATCGTAGAATTGAGAGGCGGAAAGCCGCCCTGTTGTGCCGGGCATTGCCGCATTGCGCAAGCCTTGTACAACAGGCTTTCCGTCCGTTCCGAAGCTCACTACGGCGGCTCTAAGGTTTGTGCCGCCGGCGTCAAGCGCAAGGGCTTTTTTGCCGGGCGGAACCGAATTTTTGAGGTAAATATGAGAGGGAAGCATTGGCATACCTGAGCTTTGACCGGAAAGCCCGCGCTCCATGTCAATACAAAAGTCACGAATCAGCGTTTCCGGATCGCAGCAATCGTAGTGGAACCCGTAGTACCGTGCAAAATCAGCCAATTCACTGGGGTTAAAAATCTGCTTCATACCTGTATCCTAAGAAGGGATAACGTAGTCTGTTTTTAACCCCAAAATTTTTTGGACTTTGTGCATAAGCGTATATTGATCAAAGGGCTTTGATAGAAAATCCTTAGCGCCGCCGTGAACCACGGTAGCAATTAACTCAGGCGTGGCATCCATTCCCGTAACGCAAATCACGGGGGTATCCTTGCCTTTAGGCAGATCTTTCATTTTTTTAAGAAATTCAAAACCGGTCATTACAGGCATTTCTATGTCAAGCAAAACAACATCGACCTTTCTATCCGTAAGAACTTTGAGAGCTTCTGCGCCGGATTTTGCAGGAATGACATTGAATTTTTTCTCTAAAAAAACTTTAATCATACGCAAATTCATCGGCATATCATCAACCGCTAAAACCGTCGGCAAATTTATTGATCTTACGTTCATATCCATAATACAGTCCTCTTTTTTACCGCTACTTCGACAATGCCTTGTGCAGCGCCTCGCCCAGCTCTACAGCTTCCTTTGGAGTTGGCGCAGAGGTTTCGATAAAAACACCTTTGCGTCCGAAAAAGTCTACAATTTTTTTTGAATATTCCACGAGGTTCGCTCCGGCATCCTGTAGATGATCCCAGTAAAAGTGTCTAAGGAAAAGGGCCGTTTTACCCGCAGCCGCGTCGCGTACCTTGCCCCAATCGTGAACCTGAGGAATCGTATAGTCAACGCCCTTTAGGTAGGGAGTCTCCATCATAGCGGCGGCTATATTTGATACATTGCCGCAAGAATGAACAATGACACCGCCGAACGCTTCACCTATTTGACCGTTGTACTTGACCCCGAACTCGCGGTAATTATTTGGTGATAGCAGGGTACATTCGTCATCACTTATGCGTATCCCCATCTCTTTAGGGACACCCCAAAATTCGTGGCTAATACCGGATAGGTTCGTTATGCGTTTGAGAGCCTCCTTGCCGTATCCGATAATCGCGTCCGTTACTTTTTGCAGCAAACAGTGGATTTCGTCGGGGTACTCAATCATTGCCTCAAGGAAAAAAGTATTGTCGCAGATAAGCGAGGCAGTATTTAACGGGGAAGGCATATTTACGATACGCAAAGGAAGTTTTGAGTGTTTTTGCAGATAGTCAACGCGCTCCCAAGCCTTCTTGTAAACCGGCGTATTCACGGGATCGGGAACTTTGAGCTTATCAATTAGGTCTAAATCCTTCTCACTTTTTATAAGGGGACGTGCCCATGGGTCGGCTTCGCCATTCGGTACATATTCACAGCCAAACGCTGCGGCGACAATGCCTATACCGACATTTGTCTTGATATTCCCCCAGCCGTAATCGTAAACGCCCGTTCTTTTTGCAGCGTGATCGTCACTAAACGCAATCTCCGCATCGGCGTTCTCGTAGTATTCCTTGGTGGCAATATGTATGGGGCCGACTTCCACGACAAAAGGAACCTCGTCAATATCTTCCAAATTACAATTCGCCAAAATCCGGCGTTTCTTCTCTTCGAGGCTTAGAATCTCACTCATAGACGGTACTCCCCTATAATTTTAATATAAGATATGTTGATTATAAAGCGGATTATAATAGAGGTCAACGTAAAGATTTTTAACACGTAAAAGATTTGACAGTTGCAAAAAACTAACGCCTAACGCCCTTATTTTAGTTTATTCCTGAGTTTGCGTAACTTTTTTTTACTCTCTATTTTTTCTTCTTCTGTTTTTTCTTTTTTTGCGTTTAACATTTCCTTTTTATAAAAATAAGTTACGCCGCTTTCCGGAAGTTTTTTTGCGATGATCCCGCCGGCTATGGCAAGTAAGATCATAAGCCCGCATAAAAGCTGTCCTGTGGAAAAACTTGTAAGCGGATGCGTGAGGGAAAGACTGCTGTTATTGGGAAAAAGCTGAATTATATATCCTAAATCAGAATCCGGCTCACGGAAGTACTCGATAAAAAAGCGAAAAAGACCATAACCGCCTATGTACAGCGCAAACAAGAAACCCTTGAACGGCTTATTTTTTCTTAGTGCCCAAATTATCAGCCACAGAAAGACACCTTCAAAAAATGCTTCGTATAACTGCGACGGATGACGCGGCAGATTTACAAAAGGTGATACTCCGTTTGCGCTCTGCGGAATTGCTATTCCGGTTTTTTCCGCCGCTTCCCGAACCCAATCAATCTTAGGATCAAAACGCTCCGCGTTAGGAAAAATCACGCCTATTGAGCTTGTTGTTATTCTGCCGTATAACTCACCGTTTATAAAATTTCCTATTCGTCCGAATGTGTAGCCTAAAGGCACCGCCGCCGACAGCATATCGCCTATTTCGCGGACATCGAATTTGTGAACTATAGACCACAGGGTAAAACCGGTTATGCAGCCTATCACTCCGCCGTGATAACTCATACCTTGCAAGCCTGTAAAATGTCCGCTGCGGAACGGCCAGAACACAAGCCAAGGCTGTAGGCGGTATATGTCGCTGGTTTCGTATACTATAGTGGCAAAAATCCGCGCGCCTAAAAGCAATCCCAGTATACCCCAGAAAAACAAACCCGAAAGTTGATCGTCGGTCATTGGAAAATGCCGTTCTTTGATCTGTTTGTTAAAAAATATATATGCGATGCCGAAAGCAACTAGGTACATAAGACCGTACCAGCGGAATGGTAAGCCCGGGATAATCTCAGGCGAAAGCCATACCGGAAATTTTATAGCAAGTAACATAATTCAATGTTACCCTAATTACATTTTTTTGTGTAGCATACTACCCGCTTTTATTTTTACAATTTTTAGCCGCAAGAAATCAATTTAAATTTTTTACACCACCGCTTTTTTCTTTCGCCGTGTGTTAAGCAGTGAATATAGAGCAGGTGTTATGAACAGCGTCATTATTGAGCTTACCGTGAGACCGCCTACAAAAGTTTTGCCTATTGGCTGAATTGTGTCCGCACCCGCGCCGGGGAAGAATGCGATAGGAACCATAGCGAGTATGGTTGAAACGCTTGTCATCAGGATCGGGCGCAGACGGCTGCGTCCTGCTTCTAGGCAGGCTTCGCGCACCTCAAGTCCGCGCGCACGCAGCGTGTTTGTATAATCGACCAGTACGATGCCGTTGTTTACAACTACACCGACAAGAGCGACAATTCCTATAGCACTGAACATTGACATTGATTCATTGCCGATTTTGTATATCCATATTACGCCGATAAACAAAAGAGGTATGGAAAAGAAAATTATAAACGGATCAACAAACGATTCAAATTGACTTGCCATAAGACCGAATACAAGAAAGATCGCCACTGCTACGATAAATGCAATACGTTTGCTGAACGATTCCACCTCGGCAGCCTCGCCTAAATAACGTATTGTTACATTGCCGCGTGCAACAAGATATTCATCGATTGTGCTTTTTAACCTAGTTTGCATATCTGTTACAGCGATCCCCGCCGGAAGCTCACCCGTTATGCGTACAACCCTTTCCTGATTTTCTCTCATAATTGACGACGGAGCGCGTCCTTCCCGAATGTGCGCTACGTTTGATAAGGCAACCCGGTTCCCGCTTCTGCCCGTGACCGAGATTGCGTCTAACATCGCAAGTCCCACCCTGTCTTCATCACGTAGTTTAACCTGTATATTGATTAGCCTGTCTCCGCTTGATATGGTTGTTACATTCGTTCCGTCCATTGCTGTTTTTATTTCACTTGCAATAGATGAAAGCGAGAGCCCCAATGCTGCCGCACGATCACGATCAATTTCTATTTGTAACTGCGGCGCACCCTCGTCCAAATTTACTTCTGGATTTTCAACCTCCGGTATGTGCATACTTATTATTGATTTAATCTCATTCGCTTCCTGCATCAACGCGGTTACATCGCGGGAGGAAAGCGCAATATCCACAGCGCTTGTACTACTCATATAGCGTCCTGCGCGAAATTGTATACGGGCATCGGGATTGCTGCTCAACAGCGGAGTGAGTTTTTGCTGAATCGTTGTAGGGGTATCGATCTGTTTTGCCGGTTCGGGCAGTGTTATCTGTATGGTGCCTTGATTTGTTCCACTTCTCCTTGCCGTTAATATAATATTTCTGTAGCCTTGAATATTTTCTTTTATCATATTTTCTATTTCAAACAGTATTGCTTCTGTTTTTTCTATGGGTGTTCCCTGCGGCAAAGATATATTCATGTTCACGGAGTCGTCTGTTCTTGAACGTATAAACATATTCATTCCTATACCGTTAAATTGAAGCAGTGAAAAAACAAGAATTGCCGTTGCCAATAAAACAACGAGTAATCTGTTATTCAGGCAGTACCCCAAAGCCTTCTTATAGCCGCTGTCCATTTTTGTAAAGAACAATTCAAATCCATCGTCAATTGTTTTTAACAGTTTGCTTTTTAACGGCTTTTGTTTACGCGTATCAATTTTTAATATACTTCCGCAAAGTGCGGGAACAAGCGTAAGCGCTACAACCAATGAACAGGTAAGAGAGATAAGTACGGTAAATATTAAATCGTTAAAAAGCTGACCCATCATCTCAAGATCGTTTTTGTATATCAACAACGGAACAAAAACACATAGCGTTGTAGTTGTAGATGTAACGATAGCTCTTACCATTTCCTGACTACCCAAAATTGCAGCAATATCGGGCTTGGTACCGCGAAGGCGGTAATTGAAAACATTTTCCAATATGACAATCGATGCATCCACTGTCATACCCATTGCCATTATCAATCCTGTCATTGTTAAAAGATTTAATGTAAAACCAAATACCGACATGAACATAAGTGTTAATAGTATTGATATTGGAATTGAAATGCCTATTACAAGTGTGCCCTTGATGTTGCGCAAAAACAAAAGGATAATAAACATACATAGAATTGCGCCCTGTATCGCGTTTGAATAAACTTGATTCAATGTTGCACTTATCATAGTTGTATTATCCGAAAGAACTTCAAGCGTTATACCGCGCGGCAGGTCTGAATTGATGCCGTCAAGCGCATCGCGTACACGGTGCGCTACTTGCACCTGATTGCTGTCGCTTTCCGCCTGCACTTGAATATATACTCCGCTTTGACCGTTAATTGAAACACGCGCCGCGTTATCGTTATACGCAAGTGCGACATCTGCAACATCTTCGATACGCACAAGCTGGGAACGATTTGAGCTTACCGTGACAGTCTTAACGACAAGCCGTTTTATTTGATCTATATCTTTTAATTCTTGTTCAGTTAGTAACTGATATTCGCGCTCGCCGCGCAGGATACTGCCGCCCGACGATAAAATATTCTGCCCTCTTAAAGCAGAAGTTATGTCGCTTAACGTTAAACCTAACGCCGCAAGCCTGTTAAGCGAAACCGAGATTTTAACTATTTGTGTAGTGCCGCCTGTTACATCGGCCGAAGCTACGCCGTCTATACGTTCTATAAGCGCTTGAATTTCATCTTCCGCAAAAATACGCAGTTGATCCGGCGGATAATTTCCACGAACAACAAGCCGCATAATAGGCTGTGACGACATATCAAAACGTCGTACAGTCGGAGTACTAACATCATCGGGAAGCGAGTTTACCATACGGTTTAGAAGGATTTGCGCATCGCTTGCGGCTTTGTCCATGTCGGTACCGTATTTAAAATTCAAGTTGATATAGCTGCTTTGAAACGAAGAGCTGGATACCATTTCCGTTAAGCCCCGTGAAGAGGCGAGCGCCCTTTCCAAAGGCTTTGTTACATTTTGTTCAATGTCGGCAGGACCCGCCCCCGACAAACTTGTTGATATGGAAAGCACAGGCCGCATTGTTGACGGGAAAAGGTCTACGGCTATGTTTGGTACAAGCGTTGCGGCAATACCCATTGCGAGTATATAAAAAACGATAATTGTTACGGGGCGTTTAACGGAATACTTTGTTATATCCAAGATTTAATCACTCACTATCCGTACGGATTCGTTGTTGGAAAGAAAATTTTGACCGGAGCTTACAACTTTATCGCCGATCTTTAATCCCGAAAGAACTTCTACCTGTGTCTCACTTTCTAATCCTAACGAAATCTCGCGGCGCTCCGCAATGTTATTTTCGTTTACTACAAAAACGATCCATGAGCCGTAGGTACTGATCATCGCTGTACGCGGAATAACAAGTACATTTCTGTGTGCGTTTGTAACAAGCGATACGGTAGCGAACATTCCCGCCCTTATGCGCGGATCGGATTTTTCAAACCTTAGTCTTATGCGCAATGTGCGCGAGGCAGGATCAAGCACGGGGCTTACTTCACTTACCGTTCCTCTCCATGTTTCGCCGGATATTGAATCAAAGTATATTTCTGCTTTTAGTCCGTTTTGAACCGATGATGAAAAACGTTCCGGCACAAATGTTTCTACAACAAGTGATGAAAGGTCGCCTACAACATATATTGCGGATTGAGCAGAAACCGTATCGCCCGTGCTGTATGGAACTTGAAGAATTGTCCCGTTGATTGTTGAACGCACCGGGCTTGAGGAGTACACCTCTCCCGGGCGCGACGGGTCTACGACAGCTACGATCTGTCCTTGTCTAACGGCATCTCCTACCCTAAGGCGCAGCTCCGATATTTTTCCTGCTACAACCGGAAATATTGATACTTCACGGACTGCCAAAACATCACCGTTTATGACGATACTGTTTTCTATTGTTCCAAGTACGGCAGGCGTTATGCGCACCGATTGAGCGTTACGTGACGCACTACCCATTTGTTGACCGGCTCCCTGCCTGGCGCCGCCTTGAGCGTTATTCGCCATGCCCGCGCCTTGTTGTCTGCCGCCGTTTTGAACATTGCTGCCTGTGCTTCCGGAACCGCCGCCCCTGCCGGAAGATGTCCCCTGTGTGCTGCCGTCACGCATACGCGGTCCACTGTCATTTGACGGCGCGTTTCCTGCAGGACCACCGGGTACATTTATTTGCCGTGTCTGCGACTGTCCTGCAGTTACACCGCCTACACCTGCCTTAACCCCCTGTCTGCGCTGATAAACCGTCCAGATTATCATAAGGACAAAGGCTAAGATCAAAATAAATATAACGACATTGAGCGCTGCCGATCTTTTTGATTTTTTTGTTTTTTTGGGTTCTGTAGTCGCCATTTTTCTCCCGATTATTAATAACTTTGAACGTCTTTTAACTCAGCATTAAGGGCTGCGGCAAGGTCTAAGGAAGTTGTTTTATATGACAACTCTTCTGTTAAAAGTTGTTGTCGGGCTTCCGATGCACCGTTACGCGCCGTTTCTAATTCAAGAAATGTCACGGTTCCCTGTCTAAACCCGCGCTGCGCCATATCAAATGCCCTGTCCGCCATTTGAACGCGCAGACGGGCTATTTCGATGCTGCTCCATGAATTACGAAGACTTTCGGTAAGGGCGCGGACATTTCTTTTGGCATCCCGTTCCGTTATTTCCAAATCAATTTGCGCTTTTTCTATGTCTTTGGATGCCGATTTTATTGACTGATCTGTTTTTGATCCGGGCACCCAGCTTTCTATCGGTATGCTTAAACTAACCCCCGCCGACACGGAATCCGAAAAATCCTTTTTTTGCGACGGGGTACCGCTCCAGTTTGCGGAAAGACTCAACGAGGGTGCTCTTGCGCTTAACGTTTTTTGTTTTTCCAATAGTGTTAAACGTTCTATTGTTTGCCGCATAGCTAATATATCGGGTCTACCCGGCAGGTACTGATCTATTAGTTTTTCCGGATCAAACAATAATTTTTTAACTTCTATACTGCCTTCAAGCTCCGCTTCAAGATTTTGATCGTATCCCAGCGTTACAAGAAATTCGCCTAACGCTTCCTGAAAAGAAGATTCTGCACGGTTAAGATCGAGCTTTGCGGTCTCTACGGAAAACTGGCTGCGTTCATAACTCAATTCGTTTAACATACCGTTGTTAAACCGCACCCTGTCATTCTGAAGTTGTAATTCCGTTTGTTTAAGTTTTTCGCGCAGAATTATCAAATTGTTTTTATCTTTTAACAATGTGTAAAATTGTTTTGTAACGGCAAAACTTAATTGACGGCGGCTGTTTTCATAATCCAAAAGTTTTGATTTATAGGCAAGCCTTATGATTTTCATTGCGGCAGGAAGCCCCGCGTTAAGCTGAAGCGAGAGGCTTGCCGAAAGTCCGTAAGAAGGCTCAACTTCGTCGGGCGGATTTGTGGCGCTTGAATTATAACGCATACTTGCCCCCGCGCTTATACTAGGAAAGACCTCTGCCCACAGATTTTTGTCGGCAATACGCGCAATTTCCAAATCCACCGCGCTTTTTTTAAGCGTTAGGCTCTGTTCCAGTGCCCGTTCCGTTGCTGCTTCCAGCGTGAGCACTACGGATTCTCCTGCCCGTAGAGTAAGGCAAGGGAAAAAAAGGAACATAAGCATTACGCCCAAGCGGTATGCGCTTTTCATTATTTTAGTATAATGAAAAGTATCTATTTGTGCTAATGGTTACAAATTATCGTGTGCATGTACTGTGAAACTTAAGCTTTTAAACTTCCTAGCAATTTTACTTTTCTGTTTACCGATGCCCAGTAATAAAAAAATTTTACTTGCATTTACACCATTCCTATGGTATAAAAAATTTCCAAGTGCTTGTACAGACTAGATAAAGGAGTGTATATGAATTTACAACGGCCGAATGGCAATGATGCAACCCGCTCGAGCAACCGTTCACGAAGCGTGGTTCCATGCAGCGGGCTTTGTTCCCGATGTATAGACGGATGTCAGGGGAACTGTGAAGTTTTTAGGTCTAGTTTCCGGGGCAGGGAGTTAATATACCCGGGACCTTTTGGGGATGTAACCGCCGGCGGCGATAAAGATTACCCGGTGGATTATTCCCACCTCAACATTCAGGGTTACGCACAAGGCGCCGAAGGGCTGCCCGCCGGAACTGAGGCTAATCCCGACACCGCCCGTTTTCCCCTTGTCAACACCGAGACGGACTACGGCTGGGACAAAAAAGTTAAAATGACGGTTCCGGTTTTTACCGGCGCATTGGGCTCTACCGAAATCGCCCGCAAGAATTGGGAACATTTTGCCGTGGGAGCGGCTATTTCAGGCGTTACCATTGTCTGCGGCGAGAATGTCTGCGGCATTGACCCCGCACTGGAATTGAGCGCCGCTAAAAAAGTAACAAAAGCCCCGGACATGGATCGCCGCATCGAGGCGTACAAAAAATACCATTCCGGCTACGGCGAAATTCTTATACAGATGAATGTGGAGGACACCAATCTGGGTGTCGCCGAATACATTATCGACAAGCACAAAATTGAAACCATTGAACTTAAGTGGGGACAAGGCGCAAAGTGCATAGGCGGCGAGATTAAGGTAGGACAACTGGAACGGGCATTGGAACTTCAGCGGCGGGGCTACATAGTAACGCCCGACCCTTCCGACCCCATTGTTCAGGCTTCTTTTAAAGCCGGAGCGATCAAGGAATTCGAGCGCCATAGCCGATTGGGTTTTGTTACTCAGGAAGGTTTTATGAAGGAAGTGGAGCGGCTGCGGGCTTTGGGTTATAAGCGCATAACGCTCAAAACCGGCGCGTATAGCCTAAAAGAGCTTGCCATGGCGATTAAGTACTGCTCCGATGCAAAAATCGATCTGCTAACGATTGACGGCGCATCCGGCGGAACCGGCATGAGTCCATGGCGAATGATGGAAGAATGGGGAATCCCCTCGATCTACCTGCACAGCGCCGCCAGAGAATACGCATCAATTTTAGAAAAGAAAGGCAAGCGTGTTCCTGATATGGCATTTGCAGGCGGCTTTAGCGCCGAGGATCATGTATTTAAGGCGCTGGCACTTGGTGCGCCCTACGTCAAAGCGGTCTGCATGGGGCGCGCCCTTATGATCCCAGGCATGGTAGGCAAAAACATTGCCCAGTGGATCAAGGACGGCAGCCTTCCCAAAACCGTCTCGGAATTTGGTTCCACGCCGGAGGAAATTTTCGTCTGCTACGAAAAAGTCAAAAACATCGTAGGCTCAGCGGAAATCAAAAACATCCCGTTAGGCGCAATCGGCATTTACAGCTACGCCGACAAACTCAAAGTCGGACTGCAGCAGCTTATGGCAGGAGCGCGGCGCTTTAATGTAGGCATCATCGACCGCCGCGACTTAATGTCGCTTACCGAAGAATGTGCCAAAGTAACGGGTATTCCCTACCTTATGGAGTGTTACAGAGACGAAGCGTTAAAGATTTTGAACAGTTAGCGGCTTTAGGTACAATCTTGATGGGGGGCGCCGCCCCCCATCGCTCCGTAGCCCTCGCACTAAAGTTTTAGTATAACGAAAAGCATTTAATTAAAGGCGTTTAAAACGGCAGCTTGCCGCCGAAAATATTGCCCAGAGCCTTCTTTGCGGAGTCTTCCGCTTGTTTTTGAGCTTCATTTACAGCTTCGTTCAGTTTCTCTTCTGCCGCGCCTTTTACCTTTTGCTCCATTTCATTTATTCTATTTTGCAAAATTCCCTGCAAGCTCAACACCGCAGTTTTATCACCTTTGGCGGCGGCAAAAAGCGTATCCAGCTCTTTGCTTGAAACATATTTATCGCCTATATACGAAGTAATGTACGCCCTCATTGCTTTTTCAAGCTCCGCGATGGCTTTTTTTGCGTACTCGGCTGCCGCTTTTTTTAAGGCTGCTACAATCAATTCACCGATGTTTGTGTTAATCGAAAGGCTGTCGCCGTTCTGGGGAGTATGTGCAAAATTAAAACCTATGTTTATAATACCTGCTTCGCGGATTGCGGAATCGACCGCAATTGCAATAGTTCCGTTAGGTGCAATAAGCTGCGGCTGCATAACAGATGTTTGTCCTGCCAGCTTAACACTGCCGTCTCTGCCGCCGCCTACGGAAACTCCGAATGCCGCGCTGCCTTTAAAACCGCCGACGCCTATCTCCTTCAGATCAAGCTGCTGTTCAAGACCGAAGCCAAAGTTTTTACCGTTAACGGTCGCGTCAAACAATTCCGGTGCTGTCTGTCTAAAATCCGCTCTACCGTTAAACGCAACGGATTTTTGTTCTCCGGCAACCTCGTCAACCTGCATTTTTAATGTTGTAGGTTTGCCTACAAGATCGGGATCGGAACTTACCTCACGGAGATCAAAATCCGATTTCCAGCCTTCAATGGTAAAATCGGAAGCAAGTTTTCCCAGATAAAAGAAAGGATACTTTCGTGAGGGGAAGGCTACATCACGCCCCTTGAACACTGCTTTTTTAGGCTTATCGCTTTCTTTGGGTGCATATTTTTCTTTGTATGATTTAACCGTTTCAAGCAATTCAAGCGCACGTTTGCCGTAGTAAATATATTGTGTTGCCGCGCCTGTTAGAATTTGTTGAATTATAGGGTCTAAAAGGTTTGTATATGTGCCGGTAGAAAAATCCAAATACGATGTTAGATGGGTAATATCCGATTGTATCGAGTTTTGCGCCTGTTTCTGCAGAGCAAGCGCCGCATCTACATCCGCCTGTAAACCATCAACAATTCCGTTTACCTGATTAACAGATCCCTTCACCGTATCGATCATAATCTTGCCGTCGTTTATCAAGTTTAAAACTTTTTGCACCGATGCGGGATCACGCGGGTTTATGCTGTTCATATTAAAATTTATAAATGGCTGCGCGGATTTTTGTAAATCGGCAATCTGTTGTTTTGTTGCATCAACCTGCCCCGTCCATTTTTCCACAGAGCTGTTATAAAATGCAAATGCCTCGTCGTACAATTTTACCGATTGCAGTTTGTCATACTCCGCGTTGATAAGTTCCATAGGATCGAATTTACTCAAGTCAACAAGCGGCGGCATCTCCTTCTTGGGAGCAGCCTGCTTAACTTCCGCTTTAATTTTTTTATTGGGTAGTTCCCCTGACACAGTACGCGGAGTACCGAATCTAAGACTTGCGGCGCTTATCTCTTCAATATAGATTTTCCCCTGCAAGACAGCCTGTGGCAAAAGACGAATTTCCGTGTGCCCCATTTGAAACAAATTTGTCATGGGACTATCGCGGTCTGCAACGGTTACGCCTTCTATGCTTATTCTGAAACGCAAAAGATTTAAATTAAAACGATCAACATCACTTCTTGCTTCAAAAGCAGTTTCAAGCCCCTTTTCCACCAATTTTTCGAGCAGAGGATTCATAAAAACAGTTACAAAAACAACAACGGCGGCAGCCGCAGCGCTTATTGCAGCTAACGGCAGCACTTTGACTGACCAAGCCCTGTTTGCCTTTATATCTTTTGCAAGGCGGATAAGTTTTTTAATCTCTTTTTTATCTATGATTTTATTTATTTTGTAATAACCGTCTTGTAGTTCAAAGCAGGAACGCAAATATTCCTTGTCCGAATTTTGTTCAATTAACCTTAATATTTTTTTGTCAAAGTTTTTACCGTTAACGGTCGCGTCAAACAATTCCGGTGCTGTCTGTCTAAAATCCGCTCTACCGTTAAACGCAACGGATTTTTGTTCTCCGGCAACCTCGTCAACCTGCATTTTTAATGTTGTAGGTTTGCCTACAAGATCGGGATCGGAACTTACCTCACGGAGATCAAAATCCGATTTCCAGCCTTCAATGGTAAAATCGGAAGCAAGTTTTCCCAGATAAAAGAAAGGATACTTTCGTGAGGGGAAGGCTACATCACGCCCCTTGAACACTGCTTTTTTAGGCTTATCGCTTTCTTTGGGTGCATATTTTTCTTTGTATGATTTAACCGTTTCAAGCAATTCAAGCGCACGTTTGCCGTAGTAAATATATTGTTTTGCCGCGCCTGTTAGAATTTGTTGAATTATAGGGTCTAACAGGTTTGTATATGTGCCGGTAGAAAAATCCAAATACGATGTTAGATGGGTAATATCCGATTGTATCGAGTTTTGCGCCTGTTTCTGCAGAGCAAGCGCCGCATCTACATCCGCCTGTAAACCATCAACAATTCCGTTTACCTGATTAACAGATCCCTTCACCGTATCGATCATAATCTTGCCGTCGTTTATCAAGTTTAAAACTTTTTGCACCGATGCGGGATCACGCGGGTTTATGCTGTTCATATTAAAATTTATAAATGGCTGCGCGGATTTTTGTAAATCGGCAATCTGTTGTTTTGTTGCATCAACCTGCCCCGTCCATTTTTCCACAGAGCTGTTATAAAATGCAAATGCCTCGTCGTACAATTTTACCGATTGCAGTTTGTCATACTCCGCGTTGATAAGTTCCATAGGATCGAATTTACTCAAGTCAACAAGCGGCGGCATCTCCTTCTTGGGAGCAGCCTGCTTAACTTCCGCTTTAATTTTTTTATTGGGTAGTTCCCCTGACACAGTACGCGGAGTACCGAATCTAAGACTTGCGGCGCTTATCTCTTCAATATAGATTTTCCCCTGCAAGACAGCCTGTGGCAAAAGACGAATTTCCGTGTGCCCCATTTGAAACAAATTTGTCATGGGACTATCGCGGTCTGCAACGGTTACGCCTTCTATGCTTATTCTGAAACGCAAAAGATTTAAATTAAAACGATCAACATCACTTCTTGCTTCAAAAGCAGTTTCAAGCCCCTTTTCCACCAATTTTTCGAGCAGAGGATTCATAAAAACAGTTACAAAAACAACAACGGCGGCAGCCGCAGCGCTTATTGCAGCTAACGGCAGCACTTTGACTGACCAAGCCCTGTTTGCCTTTATATCTTTTGCAAGGCGGATAAGTTTTTTAATCTCTTTTTTATCTATGATTTTATTTATTTTGTAATAACCGTCTTGTAGTTCAAAGCAGGAACGCAAATATTCCTTGTCCGAATTTTGTTCAATTAACCTTAATATTTTTTTGTCAAAGTTTTTCGCCTTTATAGGTTTGCGGAAAAGCGACGGTACTTTCTTTGCCATCATAACCCCCTATATATCAAATCAAATTTTTGTCATCATCCTGCCGACAATCTTGAATATCGTCCACATATACTGTATCACCCTCAATCTGATACACAATACGGTATCTCTGGTATGAAAGTTTATATCGATACTTTCCTTTCGGTAAATATGATCGATCAAAAAACGGAGACACAAACGGCATAGTCTCAAGCGACTTAATATCTTCCGTAAGTGTTTCAAGAAGCCGAATTGCCGCCGTTCCACTCACCCGCGCCAAAAATTCAAAATGATCGTACATCCGGTCGTTTGCTTCAGGCGCGATAATTACTTTCCACGTCTTCATGTTTCTGCGGGAGCATTTTTGGAATTTGCGCCCCGTGCAATAGCCTCCAGCATATTCTGTTTGAACTGATCAATCGTATAACCATTTACACCGGACAAACGTGCTGTTTCAGCGGATAAAAGCCGCTCGGCAACTATCAAATTATCTTTTTTACACCTGTGGGATTTTATGTCCATAAGTACTGTGTCTTCATTATCGTTCATAGCTGCCCCCTATATATCCGGTTCTTGCATTTCGGAGATCGTGTGATACGCGCCTGAGATTTTTTTTACAAGCGGTATTTTTTGTAAAGCCTTAACGAATTTACTGTTTGTAATTTTTGGTAAAAATGTATTACGGTACAGCGGAACAAGCAAAGTTATGATGATAAATATCGGCAGCCAAAGTGCGATGCCTGCCGCAAGTCCGCCGGCTACAAGGGTGTTGTTAAAATGCGTGAACGGCACAAAGGGCATATTGTAAAGCGTAGTAAACAGCGGCAGCAGACTATCGAGGTGCAGTAACCGCCAGCCGAGTTCGTCGGTATAAGGGTATAGGAGCGGCATTACCAATTTTAAAATGGCAAGCACCAGAATTTTGCTGCCCTGATTATGCCTAAAAAAGAGGGAGAGCAAAAAAAGCACAAACCAAAAAACATTGCCTGAAGGCAGCACACCCAGCAGAACGCCCCACGAGAAACCTGCGGCTATCTGCGTTTTTTTTATATTGCCGTTTAGCGCAAGCA
>BNVA01000014.1 GCA_025997755.1 Spirochaetia bacterium
GGTGCAATGCCAATTTCGGACGTACGAGTAACTAAAAATGAAACGCGGCAGTATCTGGTGGGTTGATTTTGACCCTGCTACTGGATCGGAAATCCGCAAAACAAGACCCGCGATAATACGAGGCATTACTTTAATCGCCATCCCATTACCATAAGTTTTTCATTTTCTGGATATACATAGCGTATACTTTTTTTACATCCTTTCCATTCACTACCCATTGTTTTTGGATCGTAGAAAACTTTTTTCACTTCAAACATATAAGAAATATCCTTTCCTCCACCCCATTCAGTAGGTCCCCATACAAACGGATATTTTGTTGGAAGGGTATCCTTAATTTTTTCATAACGTTCTTTCGCTTCATCTCCAAAAAAGCATTCATCGTTTGTAAAAGTATAGCGGAACAACCTAGGAAGATTTAATACGGCTCCAATACCCATCAATAAAGTTCCTACAGCACTAACACAATTTGCAATTAGATTAACAATTTCGGTACACATCCATTTCCTCCAAACTCTGCCCTTAGGCAGAACAATAAAAATATCTTCTCTCCATACGGAGCTAAGTTCTACATAAACGGCTCTAGCCGTATTTTACCTGCCGGTGTAACCCCAATCACTTCCCTGTATGTTTCTGCGCGTATATGTTCCTGCTCTTTTACGGTGTTCGTTATAGACATCGGCAAAACGCCAGTGGTTCGCTTTGTCATGTATTTGTACATTTGCACCGATAGTAATACTGGTGAGGTTGTAGTTGTCCGAAAAAGCACCCCTCTCAATGGAAGTAACGCTATTAGGGATAGTAATACTGGTGAGTTGAGCCAGTTGCAAAACACCCATTTCAAAGAGCAAAATACTGAAGTGTACGTAAAGCCGCCAAGCAAATAACAGCGCTCATTAGGACAAAAGATACATTGGTGTATCCCTTGACAAATATTTTTGAAGGCAACAAATTATCTTTCAAATAGCCGTTTGCACGTTCAACGCAGGAACGAAATTTAAATCTCTCCCTCTTAGCCGGATCAAGCGGCGGACGATTACTATTTTGTCTTCTGTTCGGCTCAATAATTGGCATGCGATCGCGGCTGCGAATAAAATCATCTATTGCTTTTGAATCATACGCTGCATCCATCAGACTGTAACAAAACTGCACTCGATGTTCCGTGATTTTTTCCATTGGAATTGCAAGCTGACTATCATGAACATTTGCACCCGTAATTATTGCGTTTAAAGGAAACCCTAAGCCGCTTATATCAAGATGCAATTTGTAGCCTTTCCAAAAATAAATATTGCCGCTTGAGTTCTTTTTACATCCGTAAGCACAAGCTGTATCAATATCTTTTAATGCTTCATAAGCACTTTGAGTTATTTGTTTGTCAATTCTGTTGATAGCCGGTGTAATGCGTTTTTCATCCTTCTTAGGACGTCCTAGACGCTTCTTAACCTTGTATTCCGGCTTTTTCTTTTTGACAGTTTCCCGCGCTTCTATTGATGTTGAATCCCTGCTCGGATGATAAACGATAGTGCCGTTATGCGCTTTTTTCACCATATTTTCTAAAGTTTCATTCATTATATTCATTTTTGATAACACTGAAAAGTTTCTTGAAAATTGCGACTTGTGCGGAACTTTCTTAAATCCGCACAATAATCTTAAATTTGGATCTCCCTTCAATCGTTGCATTAATTCTTTAGTCTTGCCGATTTTAAAATACCGCATTGCCCGCATACTTCGCAGATACGGCAAGTATTGGTATGGCTTCCTACCAACACCGGCATATTGTCGTTCAACATGAGGTTGTGCTTCTTCAATTACACGTAACATTTGTAAAAATGTTTTGTATTCATCGGTAAGATGCTCTTCAAAACAATTTTGCAGATCAAAATTTATATCGAGAAGAGCTTGCGCACCACCAATGATTTCAGATATAGTTTTCATAACGAGAGTCTCCTTTTGATAGTTCTTTTTCAATTTCTATCTTATAAGGTTTCTCTCGTTTTTGCTATTAAAATCTAGTTTGCAACAGGCTCTGTTGCTTAGACATAAACGTACGCTCCCCAATGGAAGTAACCGGTTCCCCATTATTTAAGGTTGTGGGTATTACAAGTATGCCTTCCTTCCCTGAATATCCAGTTATAGTTCCATTTGAAAGTTTAATTTTTTCTCCATTTGCTAAATATTCATTTGCTTGTCTTGCCGCGATACCATGCGGCGACCTATCATAGTCTGTCTTGGCGGCAATCATTATGCGACCGTCCTTTCCCGCTGTTTCGGCGGCAATGCCGTTAACACTGACAATTTTTATGGTCAATTTATCGGTAATTAAATCTGCTTTTACTGCGGGGAAAGTTACTGTCCGGCTAACAACCGGTTTTGCCGTTATTTTTATTGCAGGGTTATCGGAAAAATCAACTCTCCATCCATAGGCTAATGCAATACTCTGTCTGCCTATGCTTACCCCATTTTCGTTTACAAGTTCCGTGACAATGGTAAAAGTCTTATCCTGACCGGTAAAAGGGCTTGTCCCCTGCGATACCGTTTTTTGGGGCCACTGTAAGCCCCACTCCTTAGTTCTGCCGGTGGCGGTTAAACCCGCATACACGGTTTTTACAACCTTTGCCATTGTATCAAACCATTCCAATGAAGCAGGAAGTAGTTCTATCCCAAAACTTAATGCTGCGGTTCTGTCGGCATAGTTAGTAGCTCCGGTCTGTACATCCGTGGAGTATACAAGATCGTAAGGCGGCGGAATTTTGTTATAATCTCTAAAAAAATTTTCCGTTTCGGTTAAGCGGGCAATCCAACCATCCCGCCATGCAATATCGTTTCTAACATTCTGTCCAATGTTACCGCTCGAAATATTGGCAGACATTATTGATACCCGGCTTATTGCCTCTGTCAATGAAGGATCGATGGCGGCGGCTTGGTAGTAATAGGCAAGAGTTTGCACCTCAGTACCGCTCTTCTGCGCAGTAATGCCCTTGGCAAGGGAAGTTTCGGATTTTACCGCCTGCTCGTTTATACCCGATAGTTCCTGCCTGCCCCTGTCGGTAAGGGAGACGCCCATAGCGGTTAAGAGGTCTTGGGATGCTTTTTTTATGCCGGTAAAGTTATCAAGCTCTGCGGCGGTACAGACGCCGGTATATGCGGCGTTGGTTGTTGCGGTTTTAGAGTCCGTTATCTGTACTTGCAACGAGTAGCCCGATTTTGTTTTTAAGAGCTTGCCGGTCATTATATACTGAGTGCCTGTTATACCACCTAGTTCTGCAAAATCGGCATTATCGCCGTAGATACCGCTCTCGCCTTCGGCAAGTACCTTGTCCAAGCTCTGCCTGTCCAAGACCTTGAACCCTGAAAACTTACTAAAATCGCCTACAAATACGCCTTGCACCATGGCGGGGAGATAGGCATCGTCTTTGCCTAAGCCTTCTGCGGCGGGTATCAAGACGGCGATACTTTTACCTTCGCCGCCATCGCCTGAAAAATATGGATTTGACGGTTTAGGAGGAGGCGGGGGCGGTGTTTTAACCTGCCGTGCCGGCGCGGATCGGGGCGGTTCTTTGCCGCCTCCTGCAAAAATGCCGGTGGACGGCACAAGCGTAAAAAACAGTGCTACCAAAATGAATTTCCTGTTAAAAACGGCGTTAAACATGATTTTTAACCTTCCTTTTTTCAATATCTTGAATATGTCTATACAGAATGATTTTTTTCATTTATAAGTCTGTATAGCCATAGTTTCTTGATATTAGATCAGCTTAGATATTAAGATCAAGTGTAAATATGTCCGTTTGGACATTTCGTCAAAAGGTTTATTGCTATAATTTTTACATCATGGACGAAGACAGCGCGGCAACATTCTGGAACAATATAAAACAGGAAATAAAGCGTCAAAACACTACCCATGAATGGGTCGCAAAGAGGGCGGGGATCAGCTTTAACACGTTTCAGGGCTGGATTTCCAAGGACATTTTTCCCCGCGTGAACGAGGCGGTACGCATTGCCGATGCGCTGGGGACTTCGGTCGAGTACTTGGTACGCGGCTCAATACACGATAACAGAACAACGATAGAGGTAATACTGCGTCACCTGCCGCAGGTGCGGCTTCATCTGGACGCGGTAAGCGATGCTGTGCGGACACTGCGGTAGGAAAACGCAACTATCGAATGATAGTAAGGTCTTCCAAGCGGACACCCTCGCCGGAAGGGATAAAAAGAGATGTCCGCCGTCCTATGATACGCTCCCAAAAAACAGGCTCTAAGCCGGGACGCAGTATCTTTTCGGTACGCAGGACAGCGGTGTTATGCGCCGTGATTTCTTCTCCTTCTTGAATGTCGCATAACGCATGAACAGAACGGTTTGTGCGGTTGTAGTTTGCTTCTTCCGACGGGGCAAGCTGTTTTATGCCTGTGCCCAAAGCCGCGTCTACGGCGGTTTTTCCCATGTCCGATTTCAAGCCTTGTATTATATGTCCGGCATCCATATTTTGAGCGCGGCGCACGGCGGACACCATAAGGCCAAAATCGCGCGGAGGCAGGGCAATTTTATCGTCAAGACCGCCGCCGTCGTGCGAAAGACAAAAATGCTTTTCAATTACCGAAGCTCCGCAGGCAGCGCTTAACACGGGTATAAGCACGGGATTAAGTGAATGATCGCTTACGCCGGCAGAAACGCCGAAAATATTTGATATATTTTGTATTACCCTTAAATTGTATTCACTCTCAGGCGCGGGATATGAAGTAATACAATGTAAAAGGCATACATCTTTCTTTTCAAAAAAACTCAAAGCCGTTTCTATATCCGACAGTTTTGATACGCCGCCTGAAAGCAGTACAGGAATTTTCCATTCGCTCACCGTCTTTAAAAGTTGTACATAGTTTAATTCAGGCGAGGCAATTTTTACAAAAGCCGGATTAAGGGAGTAAAGTTCCGCCGCGCTCCGCTGCCCGAAAGGAGAGGCTAGAAACAAAAGACCTTTTGATTCGGTATAGTTTTTTATTTCCCTGTAAAAATCAATAGGCGCTTCTAATTTTTTAAAAACATCGAATAACGGAACATTGCCGGAAGGCAGCGGTACCGTTCCTGTTTTTGGGTGGAGTATTTCGTCCGCGTAAAATATTTGAGTCTTAACACAGTCCGCGCCGCTTTCCGCCGCGGCATCGATCAATTCTTTTGCTTTGCTCAACTCGCCGTTATGCGATGTTCCAATTTCCGCTATAACAAGAATATTTTTATTATCGTAAGTTTTTCCGTTAATCGTCATATATCATATTCATTATACTATTGTGCCGCCGCCTATAACAACATCGCCATCGTATAAAACCGCAGCCTGTCCCTTTGTTACGGCGCGCTGGGGTTCGTCAAATTCTACCAGCAATTTGTCATCTTCTATCTGCTGTGCAAGCGCAGGCTGTTCTTTTTGCATATAACGTGTTTTTACATAGACGCGGATCGGCTTTTCAAGTCTGTCAACGGCTATTAAATTTATGCCGCAGGCTGTTAGGGATTTTGTACAGAGTGATGAGTCTGTGCCAAGTGTTACCGTGTTATTTTCAGGCGATTTGGCACAGACGTAGAGCGGTGTTGAACCGGATACGCCCAAGCCGCGCCTCTGCCCTATCGTATAACGGACATAGCCCTTGTGCTGTCCTATGATCCTGCCATCGGTATCAATTATATTTCCGGCAGGGTAGCTTTTTCCCAGCCTGCGCTCCATGAAAGCGCCGTAATCGCCGTCCGGCACAAAACATATATCCTGACTATCGTGTTTGGCGGCGTTTATAAAACCTTGTTCTTCCGCTATATTCCGCGTTTCATCCTTGTTCATTTCGCCTAACGGAAACAGCGTAGAAGCTAATTGTTCCTGTGTCATTATATATAACACATAGCTTTGATCTTTTTTCTTGTCATTGGATTTTTTTAACAAAAAACGCCCGCCCGATTTTTCTATGCGTGAATAATGTCCGGTTACAAGGTAATCATATTCAAGCTGATGCGCTTTAAATAACAATGTATTGAATTTTACAAAACGGTTACAGTCTATGCAGGGGTTGGGCGTTCCGCCATCTTCATAAACTTTAATAAATTTTTCGATAACGTATTTGTTAAACTCATCCTTCAAGTTTAAAACATAGTGCGGTATATTCAAGCGGAAGGCAACATCGCGGGCATCGTTTACATCGTTCAGGGAGCAGCAGGCCTTTTCTTTGTGCAGCACGTTATTCGCCGCATCCTCGTCAAACAACTTCATCGTAGCCCCTATACAGTCCCAGCCCTGTTGTTTCATAAGAAATGCGGCGACGGAGCTGTCAACTCCGCCCGACATTGCAATTAACGCTTTTTGCTTTGCAGCCATGTTGCCGTTATCATCATAATTACTGCTGTTGTTTTTTTTGCTCTTTTAGATACGCCCCCAGCTTAATATCCACATGTGTTATATGCGTTATAAGCCAGCCTGCTATTTCTTGTTCCGTCCTTTTTACGAGTTCATCGGATGAACCTTTCATTATAAGCTCATGGGCAAGATTGCGAACGGTAAGTTTAAAAGCCTCGTGCATCTTGTGATGATTTTCAAAATCAGGATATTTACTTTGTTTTTGAATCTGTTCTTCCTCAAAAAAATGTTTAATTGTATATTCAGTCAAAAAATCCAGCGCTTGTTTTAACTCATCGTTTTTCCCATTTCCCATGGCGCGAAACAGCGTATTGATCCTTTTAAAAAGTTCTTGATGTTGAAAATCTATAAGCTCGTTGCCTATGGAAAGGGTGCGTACCCAGCGGTACTGTTTTATGGCTCCATCAACTTTAAAAAGTGAAACTTCCTTAACCAGCGCTTCTATGCGTTCCTTGTTGGTTTTGCTAAGTTCGTTTACATTATTTACCGCTTCTTCTATCTCCGTAGCGCTTATAGCCATCTCGCCTACATCTTTATTGATCTCGGTTGTGATTGATTCAAGCATACCGCCTTCACCTTTGATTTTGCGGCTTCCGTCAAGCATCTCCACCATCCTGCTCTTTACGCCTTGAGTGCTCGTGTTTACCTGCGATACCGCCTCAAGAATCTGCTTACTGCCGGCGTTTTGCTCTTCCATTGACAGCCTGATGTGAGTCTCCTGTTCCGCAACCGTTTTGATACCGGATTCTATAGCTTCAAATTTTCCAAGCACCTCGTCTGTAGATAAGGTTATTTTATTGATAGCGCCTGTGATTTTTTTTAGCGCATCGGAGATTATTTTTGATTGTTTACTGGAATTTTCCGCAAGTTTACGTATTTCATCGGCAACAACGGCAAAACCTCTGCCCGATTCTCCCGCGTGAGCCGCCTCAATCGCGGCATTCATCGAAAGAAGATTAGTCTGGCTTGCAATCCCCTGGATAACGGCGTTAATCGCCAAAAGCCCCTCGGACTCGCGGGCAATTTCGCCTATATCGGCGGCAACCCCCTGCAGACTGCTGCGCCCAACTTCGGAAGCCTGAGCCAGTACGTTCACATTCTCCTCGTTTTGTACCAGCGTCTTTGCTACTTCTTGAATACTGGCAAGCATCTGTTCTATCGCGGCAGTGGATTTTTCTACGCTTGCCGCCTGCACCGCCACTTCTTCGTTCAGTTTTCCGGCGCTTATGGTTATATTATCAACTTCTTCATTTGTTTGATTTACCGATCCGCCCTGCCGTGTAACACGCTCTTTTATACCCTTGATGTTTGAGCTTATCGCGTTTGTCTCCTGAGTCGTTGTATTCATGTTGAGCGACAGGTCATCGCCTATCTGCTCAAGAGCTGTCGCTTGATTTTTGATAACTGTTACAAGATTCTTGATCTTCCTCATTGTTTTGTTGAAGTATTCCGCCAGATCACCAATCTCATCTTTTGAATTTATAGTGATCTGACTGGTCAAATCGCATTTGCCTGAAGAAATCTGTTTTAAGGTACCGGCAACAGTGATGATCGGTTTTGCTATAGAGCGCCCAATGAAAAATGCCACTCCAATTCCTAAAATCAATAGCACAGCCGTAACTATCAGTATGTAAAGTATAAGTTGATTGATGCCATGCATAAAATCGCTGTGGTTTACGATAATCAAAATTTTCCATAGAGTACCGCGTATAGGTTGAAAAGCGGCGATTTCATCGGAGTCAAGATACAAGTAACTGACAATACCTGAATCTTGTGTAATGACGGTACCCAAAGCTGCTGCGAAGTCAGCATACGCCTTGTTTTTTTCCGCTTCTTTTATAGGATTAAACTGGGTTAGTACAAGATTAGTATCGGGATGAGCGGTTATAACCCCCTCTTTGTTTATAATGACAATCCGCGAATCAGGAAAATATGAATTTTCAAGGTTGAGGTTTGAGGTGATTTCCGTCAATGCGGTGGCATCCTTACGCCCGATCAGCGCACCAACCGTTTTTTTACCAGCAGAATCTGTAATGGGCACGGCAAACATAAGCACAGGTTTGTTGATAACCCTGCTTATGATAACATCGGAAACCGCCTGTTTACCGGATAGCGCCGCCATTATATAGTCACGGTTCGCAAGATCACTGGTTGTATTGTCTTTTATGTAGCGGGCAATTCCGTCCGGCGTAACAACGGCAATATCAAGAAAGCCCACCCGATCAACATCGTCGATTAAACTCGACCTTTGCGTATCCCAATCCATAGTTTTTGTACGGACGCGGGTTGCAAGCTCATTCAAAATATTCAAATCGCTGGCTATATAGCGTTGTATCAACTCGGCGCCGGCGCCAGCCTGATTTGACAGCGACTGATAGATAAGCTTTTTAATTATGTTGGATGCCATAATACTTGCCATTACACCAATAATTGCCGATATGGCAAGTACCAACACACCTATCAAAACAGACATTCTCTTTACTAATTTCATAAATTTACCTCGAAGTTTCTATTTTTTAAGAAAATATTTACCAGCCAGAATAAAACAAATGCAATAATATTGACAATCACTATGCTTGCCCCTGTGGGCGCCGCGTATATATATGAAATAACTATTCCTATAAAAAAACAAATTACGGAGATAACTGCGGAAAGTATCGTTACGCTTTTGAATTTTTTACAGACCCTCATAGAGGTAAGCGCGGGGAATATTATCAAACTTGAGATGAGCATAGCGCCCATCATACGCATACCAAGTACGATGGTTATAGCTGTTAAAAAAGCAATTAGCATATTGTATATGCCTACATGGACGCCTGCGCCGCGCGCAAAAATTTCGTCAAAAGTAATGGCAAATATTTTATTGTAAAACAATACAAACAGTACCAAAATCACTGCCGCTAAAATTATGCTTAATGTTACGTCGTTTTTGCTCATTGCAAGTATGCTGCCGAAAAGATAATTGTAAACATCGGTGTTCATTCCGGTAGTCATCGAAATGATTACAACTCCTATAGCAAGCGAGCCTGTGGATATTAACGCTATAGCCGCGTCGCCTTTTATTTGGCTGCGCTCCCCTATCCGCAGGAGCAGAAAAGCTGCCGCTGCAACAACAGGAATAGAAATTGTAAGCGGCGCGACATTGAACGCGGTTGCTACAGCCAATGCTCCAAAACCGACATGAGATAAACCGTCTCCAATCATCGAGTATCTTTTTAAGACAAGGCTTACTCCCAATAACGCGGCGCAAAGCGAAACCAAAATTCCTACAATTACCGCACGTACAAGAAAAGTATAGGAAAACATTTCGGTTAACGTTTTTATCATTTTAACGCTGCCTCAAGGTTATCAATATTTTTTTTGCACCCCGAAAAGGCAAAAACTGCACCTAAGGCAACTAAAGCTGCTTTTTTCATGTTTTTTCATATTAGATAATACCAAAATCCGTCTGGTTAGGCAATGTGAACTTTTCGGGCGGCGTGGATTAAGAAAATCCTACATTGCCGCCGATTGTTATGCTGAGTATTTTGCCGTTTTTCTTTTCGATACCGGCTTCTATTATCCCTCCGGGCTGCGTTATGGGGAGCTTTCCGGCGGTATCTTGGGCTTCTTCAAAGAAAAAGCATACGAAAGCGGCTGAACCTGACCCGCAGCTTGACTCAAAAACCAGAGTGCCTGTACGGTATACAAAAACAGCCGGAGAAAGCAGTTTTTTATTTTCATCGTAAAACATCACGCCCAATGCTTCGGGACAAGGCTGCCCTAACTTTGTCCAAGATGACTCGGCAGCAGTTTTTATCGCAAAAAAAGTTTTTGCGTCCGGCGGGATATTACAGGCTATTATGTGCGTTATACCTTCAAAAAAGTAAACCGGCAGGGACTCTCCATTAAACGCAATAAAAGAATTTGCGTAAGGTGCAGGTAATTCTAATTTTGCATAATGAGTTTCCATATCAACTTCAACGGCGGCAGGCGCACTTGCTCCGCTTATTTCAATTTTAACAATTCCCTTTCCGTTTAAGTTTAATTGTTTTGCCGTCCAAAGTCCGAAACTGCGCGCGGCGTTTCCGCAGAATTCGCCGCCCATCATTTCAAGCCGCCAGAGCTTGTCTTTTTTTTCAGGCTCTATTATAAAACCCACTTGTTCCACTTTTAGCGTTTTATCCGCAAGCAATTCATTCGATATTCTAATACGTTCGCAGGCGGAAATATTCTGTCCGCCGGACACAAAGGCTGTGATATTTCCGGCAGGGTTTGCAATTATGATACTCTTTACGCTATTTTGTTTTGTCTGCACCGTTATACGCCATCTTATCTTATGTTGAAATAAAATCTTTTTATATACGCGGCACGGTTATCGGCATCTTTGTAATACTTGCTTTGCGGATATTCGCGTGTCAAACGGGTGTAACAATCCAGCGCGGAACGTATATCACGAGCCTTTGTATTTGCCTCAAAACTCTGTCCGTAAAGCCAAAGAGCTTCGTCTGTGATTTCCGGGTAAAGCGCGGCAAGTTTATCAAGCGCCGCTATTGTTTGTTCAAAATTACCGGCTTCAAACGCGGCGCGCGCATTGTTACGCAAGTTTTCAGGATTTTCGTCCGCTGCTCTCTCTGCGTTACGCGCAATTTCCTGCGCCGCCCCGTCAACAGAATTATTTGTATCAGCGGTGACAGTCTGCGGATTGTTGTTATTTTCAACTATCACCTGCACATAATCGTTAAGCGTTATATCTTTCAAAAAATCCTGTTTGTAAAATTTTAATGAATAATTGCCAGCTTTTTCCGCACGGAAAATAAAATTCATCTTGTTATCGTCTGTCAGCTTTGAATCATAAACTAAGCCGCGCACATTATTCTGCTCGCCAAGATAAATCCAGCCTATATCCGCAAAAGGGATTTCGACAAACTGCCCGGGAACCGCTTTTATCGTCCTTGAAAAGTTAGGCTTTTTTTCCGTATTCGTTTCGGTAGGAGGATTTCTGGCGGTAAGTACCGGCAGGGGTTTTATTGCCGCAGGAGGTTCAACTTCTTTTTCTGTAACAGGCTGTGATGGCCGTATAAAATCCGGCGGGGGGGGCGGCTTCTCCGGTTCAGGCGCTGCTTCAATGTTTTCCTCCGGCTCCGCTTCCTGCGCTATTTCCTGCGCTTCAATATTCTCGCCCTGTTGTACTTCCAAGGCGGCTTCCACCTGATCCTCAATACTATCGTCATCTATTTTTGGATCGTCTGATAGCGGTTCGGTTTCAATTATATCGACTATTTCGGGAGGTTTATCGTTTTCTGTATTTTCTTCGGATAAAACCGGAGCGGCAATTCTTTCAACCGGCTCATCAATAACAAAGTTGTACTCAAGGACAACGGGCAAGATCGATTCTTCCGTAAGTTTTACTATTTCCGCATTACCGGTTTCCAAGTCTTGTACATCCAAGACTTCCTCATCATTTTGTATAACTTGAATTTCTTCCGGTTTTTCGTTCAACGCATTTTCGTCTAACGTTATCGGCTTTGTTAAACAGGAAACAAAAAGAAGGACCGTGCCGACAATCCAAATTAAAAACTTGCAGGGTTTCATGGGACACTCTCCAGCAGGCGATCTATCTGTTTACTTAAACGCTCCCTCCACATTTCGGATGGATAGTCCGACGGATCATTCCAGAATATTTGTGCGTCCTCCGCCGTCCATTCTTTTTTTTGCTGCCGCTCAAAAAGTACATCGGGAAGAAAATCCGGTTCGTCCGGCAAAAACACCTCGGCTTCCGGAATATTAGAAATTTGCCAAGCCTGCGGCGAAGCTGCTTTTTTTGCCTCGCTGCGGGTTATTGTCCGTGCGGCTGTAATTGAAATGATCAAAATAATAACGGCAAGTGCCGGAACGATTACAAAAACCAGCCGCACTATCCTATGGGCAAAAAGCGGCTTTAGCATCGCCGCCAATTTTTCGGCAAGACTTAAAAAAAGCCATTTTATGCTGTATAATTTCTCCCCTATACCCATTTATATTTAGCGTATCACATTGTCCCGTGTTGATAAATACATCGGTTTAGCCGTTTTATCTCAAATGACATTACTATTACGGATAGAATGATTGCTCCAAAATCCGATGCAGGCATTGCAAAAAACACGCCGGTAAGACCAAAAAACTTAGGCAGTATGTACAAAAGCGGTATGTAAAAAATTATTTGACGCGACAGGCTTAAAATAGTTCCCTGCACGGCTTTCCCTACCGACTGGAAATAATTTGATGTTATGATCTGAAAGCCGACAAATGGCAGCATGATGGTACATATACGGAGGGTGCGGATACCCATATCCATAAGTTCGCCTTTTTCGTTGCGGAAGACGGCAATAAAAAAATTCGGAAATAACTGCATAAGCAAAAAACCGGCGCTTACAAAAATTGTAGCGCTTATGATCGTTAGTTTATATGTTTTAAGTACACGGTCGAACTTTTTTGCCCCGTAATTATAACCTATTATAGGCTGCGCTCCCTGATTAAGCCCCTGCAATGGCATTATGATGATAATAAGTATGCTGTAAACTATGCCCATAGATGCGACGGCAATATCACCGCCGTAAGTGTTAAGCGCATTATTCAGGATAATGTTTACAATTCCAATTGCAAACTGCATAGCAAACGGAGCAAATCCTAATGCCAGAATTGTAAGTGTTAGGCGTAATTCAAGTTTCATAAATCGCGGACGGAACCTTAGCGCCGTAAGTTTCGAGTTAAAATAATAAATAACCCATACAAAAGAAATAAACTGTGAGATAATCGTAGCCCACGCTGCACCGGCTATTCCCATTTTAAAACCAAAAATAAAAATCGGGTCTAAAATAATATTTACTACAGCGCCTATTATCTGTGTAAACATTGAGGTACGCGGATGCCCGTCGGAGCGTATAAAATGATTTATGCCGGGACCCATCGCGCTAAAAATTCCTCCGTAAAGGATAATTTGCAGGTATGTTTTTGCAAAAGGGAAAACCGCCTCGCTTGCGCCAAGCAGGTTTAAAAGAATTTCATCTATAAAGAACAGGCTAAAAAATATAACAATCCCCGGAATCAGAAATAGCAGCGCGAATGCATGTCCCATGATCTTTTCTACATCGCCCCGTTTTCCTTCGCCTAATCTTATAGAAAAAAGCGAGTTTGCTCCCACGCCGATCAGCATGGAAGATGCCATTAGTATTAACATCGCAGGCATTGCTATTGTTATACCCGCAATTCCCAGCGGGTCTACGCCCTGTCCTACATAGATGCGATCAACGATGTTGTACAGCGCGTTTACCAGCATACCGATTATTGCCGGCACCGAGAATTCGATAAGCAGTTTGCCTATACTGTTTGTTCCAATCCTGTCTGTTTTGTTTGTATGTTTGTCCATTAGTATATTTAGCAGCGTGCGGCGGCGGCGCGGGCGTGGGCGGCCAGTCCTTCACCTAATGCTAATTCCTGTACCAGAGGTGATAGTACGGCGGCGGCTTGACGGTTCGCCGACTGCCACGTGAGAGTTTTTAAAAAGGTACCTGCCCAAACGCCGCCTGTGTAGCGGGCTGCTTTGAGTGTAGGCAGCGTATGGTTTGGTCCTGCGGCATAGTCGCCGAAAACTTCCGCCGCCCATTGACCTATGAATAGAGAACCGTAGTTACGCAGTTTTTCCGCTATTTTTTCAGACCCGGCGCAGTTAAGCTCCAAATGCTCGGGCGCACGTTTGTTTGCAAAATCTACGGCTTCTTCAATTGAGGAAACAAGGTAAACCGCCCCAAAATCCCGCCATGACGCACCTGCGACACCGGCTGTTTCCAGCGTTTTAAGCTCAAATTCAAATATTTCCAGTACTTTTTTACCTAAATCTTCGTCTGTGGTTACCAAAATCCCTTGGGCAAGGGGATCATGTTCGCTTTGGGCAAGCAGATCGCAGGCTATAAGGCGCGGATCGGCATCTTTATCCGCTATAATCATCACTTCGCTGGGACCTGCAACAAAATCTATGCCCACCTGCCCGTAACATTGGCGTTTTGCCTCGGCGACATAGCTGTTTCCGGGTCCTACGATGAGGTCTACAGGGTTAATCTGCTCCGTACCATAAGCAAACGCCGCTATTGCCTGAACGCCGCCAAGTGCATAGATTTCACTGGCTCCGGCAATGGAAAGGGCGGCAAGTGTCTTGTTGTTGATTGACGCAGTGCCTTTTACCACAGGGGAACAGGCGGCTATGCGCGGCACTCCGGCGATTTTTGCAGGGGTTACCAGCATGAGCGCGGTGGAATAGAGCGGATAAACGCCGCCCGGTACATAGCATAGCGCGGCATCCACCGGAATTTTTTTGTGCCCCATAGTTAAGCCGGGGAGAGGCGAAAAATCTTTTAGCTCACTTATACTTGAAAACTGTGCCTGTGCAAAATCGCTTATGTTTTTTAACGCCGCTTTCATTGCGGAAAGCTCCGTCCCTGTTAATGAGCTTTTTGCATCTTCGATCTCTTGAAGGCTTACCCTCCAAACCGTACGGCTGGTCTTATCAAATTCCGCGCTGTACTTTTTTAAGGCGGCATCGCCATTCTGCCGTACATCATCAATTATTGTGCTGACCTTTTCGCGTAATTCCTTTTCGCTGTTTGATCTTTCCAGCGGCTCTTTAAGCGCCTTCATTTTAAATCCTTTAACTCGAACGGAGCTTCCTGATAGACATAGTTAAGCCAGTTTGAAAAAAATAAATGAGCGTGGGCGCGCCAGCGTACTATAGGCGTTTTATAAGGATCATCATTTAAATAATAATTTACAGGAATATTTATGTCCAAACCTTTTGCCTTATCACGTTTGTATTCGGCATCCAGAGTCAGTGCGTCGTACTCAAGATGGCCGTTAATATAAATATCCCTGCCATTACGCGCCGTAACTATAAATGGACTGCCGCACGGTGTTGCAGATTGTATAGTGAGGTTTGCGTTAGACGCAATGGCATCGCGGTTGCTTTCCGTATAACGCGACTGCGGCGACAAGAATATATCATCAAAGCCGCGGAACAACGGGCTTAATTTCTCGTTCACGTTATGCGCAAAGACGCCGAACAATTTACAGTCAAGAACTTTTTTGCCTATACCGTAGCGTTGATACAAGCCTGCCTGCGCTCCCCAGCAGATATGCAGTGTTGACCACACATTGTGCAGGGAATAGTCCAAAATATTTGCAAGCTCACTCCAATAATCAACATCTTCAAACGGAAGCGTTTCCACAGGAGCGCCGGTTATGATAAGACCGTCATAACGCTCTTTGTACGCCTCGCGCGAATTAACATAAAATTTTTTTAAATGCCCGGGCGGAGCGTTATGCGACGTATGGCTTCCCATCCGTAAAAGACTTATATCAACCTGCAGAGGCGTATTACCCAGCAGGCGGAGCAGTTGTATTTCCGTTGTAACGGTAGTGGGCATAAGGTTTATAATAGCCACCCTAAGCGGTCTTATGTCCTGTTTTTCGGCGCGGTCTGTTGTCATAACAAAGACATTTTCTTTGGTAAGCGCGTTGTACGCCGGCAGCGCTTTTGGTATCCTTATGGGCATGGTTTTGAGTATATACGAGATCGCATAAACATTTCAACTTTACCGCCATACTGACAAATGTCATAAATTCGGCTTTTCCCTTGAGTTTTTCGTTGACTTTTCCAAAAACCGGCACTAAATTCACAATAGAAACGTTGGAGGTGCTATGCCGAAACTAGCGGAAAACCGAAATAAACATGAAGTTACTTTAGCGGATTTATACCGTTATCTGGAAGAAGATCGAAAGCGTTCCCATGAATCTGCAAAGGAATGGGACAGACAGATCGCCGCAGAACGGAAAGCGAGAGCCGAACTACAGTCCGAACTTGAAAAGTCAAATAAGGAATTAAACAAAAAAATGGGCGATTTGGGTATAACCCTTGGCGAAATTACGGAATTTTCTTTTAACCCCGATGTTGTTATGCAAAAGTTTTGCGATATGGGCTATGAACTTGAATCGGCAGCGCGTGATGTTATATTCAAAAATGAAAAAAACGAACGCGCAGCGGAAGTCGATATTCTCTTACAAAACGGCACAGATGTAATTTTTGTTGAAATAAAAACCAAAGCGAAAAAAAAAGATATTGATGAGTTAATTGAAAGAATAAAGACATTTCATAACCGCTTTTTTACCGAAAAGAAAATTATCGGGGCGATAGCAGGTTCCGTTATACCGGAGAGCGTTAAAAATTACGCATTAAACCAAGGGGTTTATGTTATCGAACAAACCGGAGAAACAATAAAAATTGAAACACAAAACAATAAATTCAAACCAAAAAAATGGTAAAAATACTTTCACCTAACACGTATAGTACGTTAGAAAGAGGCGCGGCGTAACCGTGTCCCCCTTCTAACATAGCAAAAATTATCTATGGCGCTTGCCCCGGGCACTCTATCCTATCGCTGTTTTGCCGGTTTCGCCGGTGCGTATGCGTATACATTCCTCAATGGGGACTACAAAGATCTTTCCGTCGCCGATTTCGCCTGAACGCGCACCCCGAATTATGGCATCAATTGTGGGGTGGACGAACTCGTCGTTTACTGCGATTTCGACCCGGACTTTCTTTAGGAGGTTTACTTCCATTTCGACACCGCGGTAATGCTCGGTATAACCTTTTTGTTGTCCGCAGCCCATGGCGTTTGTGATCGAAATTTTGAAAACGTCTGACTTATACAATTCTTGTTTTACATCGTTTAACGCATGTGGTTGTATGTATGCTATTATCAATTTCATTTTATTTTCCTCCTGTACCTTACATGTTTGAGAAAATCTGGAAACCGGAATAGGCATCCGCTTTGTGCTCGCTGATGTCAAGTCCCTGCAATTCCTCTTTTTCTTTTGCGCGCAATCCGGTAATAGCTTTGATGACCAAGAATAGTATGAGGCTTGTGAGGACTGCCCACGCTCCGACTGATACAACGCCTAACGCTTGAATGCCTAGTTGTGCAAAGCCGCCTCCGTGCAGAACGCCGACGGCGACGCCCGGGACATTACCCCAGATTCCAACGGCGAGGGTGCCGAACATACCGCAGACTAGATGAACAGATGATGCGCCAACGGGGTCATCAATTTTTAGTACTTTGTCGATAAACTCGACGGCGAGTACGACAAGGATACCGCCTATAAGTCCGATAACTATCGACGCGCCGGGGCTTACGACGGCACAGGGCGCGGTAATTGCGACTAGTCCGGCAAGAGCGCCGTTAAATGACATTGATGCATCCGGTTTTTTGAACCAGCACCATGATGTCAAGAGTGCGCCGATGGTGCCTGCCGCAGCCGCGAGAGTCGTCGTTACGCAGACGCGGGCGATTGTTAAACCGCTCCAGATGTTGGCATCTCCGGCTGAAAGGTCTCCGGCTGTTGCAATGCCGGTAGAAGCTCCGTTAAAACCGTACCACCCGAACCAGAGCAGCAGTACGCCAAGCATCGCCAGCGGCATATTATGACCGGGGAATGCTTTTACGGCAATTTTTCCGCCTTCGGTCTTGATGTATTTGCCTATACGCGGACCTACAACAGCAGCGCCCATAAGAGCCGCCCAGCCGCCTACCGAGTGGACAACAGTTGAGCCGGCAAAGTCATGGAAGCCTAAGTTGGCAAGCCAGCCGCCGCCCCATATCCAATGTCCTGAAATCGGGTATATGAATGCCGAGATGAAGCAGGTATAGATCAAATAGGACTTGAACTGTGTCCGCTCCGCCATTGCGCCGGAAACGATAGTCGCCGATGTTGCGGCAAAGACGACTTGGAAGAACCACGATTTGTAAAAACCCGCCGACTCACCGTCTACACTCATCGGCCCTTTGAAAAACTGGTCGCTTCCGATTAAGCCTCCAAGCGCGTCCTTCCCATACATCAACCCCCAGCCTATTGCCCAGTAGACAATCGCGCCGAAACAGAAGTCCATCAGGTTCTTCATAATGATATTGGTGGCATTTTTTGCACGGGTTAGTCCGGTCTCAACCAGCGCAAAACCCGCCTGCATTATAAACACCAATGCCGCGCCAAGGAACAGCCAAACGGTATCCAGTCCGTCACCGGCAGACCACGCATCCTGAGCAAAGACCGAACCGGCTAAAACCAGTCCCACCACTGCCGTTGTAACAATTTTTTTCTTTCGCACTTTTTTCCTCCAAGTTACTCATTTTTAATTCAGCCCTTTTACGATGAGCCTTTTCTCCAAATGAATACGCAGAAAGTGTGCCAAGTTTTTATAGTGAGTAGTGAGTAGTGAGTAGTGAGTAGTGAGTAGAAAAATTATTTGACAACGAAGTACTTTGTCAAGTGGATAATTGACACCTAAAAAAAATTCTCCTTCCCTTTTATCCGATAATGTTGTATATTTATATTGAATAATTTTTTATTTTAAAGGAGTATTTTATGAGTATTGAAAAATGCGGGGGGGGGGGGGTTATAGCGCCCTCTAAAATCAGCAAAAAGCAGCGTATAGCGTGCTTTATAGCCGGAATAGCCCTGTTCACAGGTCTATCACTGGTATTCGTAACCTGCAGAGCCGAAGCGCCAAATTATGCGGAAGAAAATAAAGATTTTAGAATAATAGACACCATACCATCAGATTATATAGTTACATTCAAAAACGGCTGGGAAGATGAATTTTACCCCGGCGGCGCACCCGAAATGGAGGACGATCCATATACAAATTACCGTATTCACTTAGGCGTAACAACAAGTGTAACGTCTGCAACAACAATAAAAGCCGTTTACGATAAGACTGAAAAATTAGAGTACGACGAAGCTGTAAAAAAGTATAACAAACTCTTAGCGGATATGAAGGATTACAGCGAACGCCTCGCAAGGGGCGATCCGGACGCTGAAGACTACCTGCCCGAAGAAGACCCGATTGAGCCAGTAGCGCCTACGGCAACCCTGCCCTACTTCCCCGGTTCTCCTGTAATTGATGAAGACGGTGTAGAGCACATTTCCGTCGGTAGACAGCCCGAGTGGGATTATCATACATTCATAGGGTGGAAAATCTATCCCGCATCCCCGGATTCTGCAGGCGCTTATGAACTAACCCTTACCGGCGCTATAACCGCGGATGTTACGGCAGTAGCGCAATGGGCCGATGCTCCTGCCCGTCCTTTTAAAGAGATTACATTTCAAAAGAATGACGGCTCAGGTATTTTTGAAAAGCGTCTGGCAATTCCCACAAAATTAACTTACGAAGCTGCAGACCCTGGAGGGACAGATAGTGTGGAATGGGATCATGACAATGACCTCAATACCCCTAACATCTATGTAACTAACAATAAAGATAATGCAATAACGGACAGTGTAATCTTAAAATATGAGGACTTTCAAATTCAGGAAAACGATGTACAGGATGAGCCTATAGCCCAGAACAACCCGCTTGTACCTGTTTTCACGCGTGATCATTACATTGTCCATCAATATGATCCTTGGAAAGACTCAAAAGGAGATACCATCGATCCGTTGGGAATGAATTTTGCAAACAACGCATTTATCTATCAGCAATGGTCGCCTCAACAATACACAATTACGTTTAACGGCAACGGAATAGGCGATGAAACCAGTTTACACAATACAACGCTTACAGGTCTTGACGCCCCTACCGTTGCCCGAAGCGGTTTGGTAGGAGCGGGTCAACAGCTTCCAATTTATGCGGGAACTGCAACGGTTGATAATTTAACATATTACACCTTTAGCCACTGGATGGATGCTCCTGAAGGCGGCAACAGGTACTACAACACAACACCAATAACCGGCAATACTACGCTTTATGCCAAATGGGATGTTGCAGGCGGCGCTAAATATACTTTTATTTCTACAGGCGCAGTCCAAACATTTACGGTTCCCACAACAGGTACCTACACAATTGAAGCATGGGGGGCGCAGGGCGGCGGCGTCACCGGCTTCACCGGCGGTACAAGCGCAGGCGGCGGTGTAGGTGGTTTAGGTGGTTATTCTGCGGGGACTATTACCCTAAATGCAGGAGTAACGCTTTATGTCCATGTCGGTGCTCAAGGTGCTGCCGGAGCAGGTCATAATACCAACGGTACAGGCGGTTTGGGCGGATACAATGGCGGCGGCAGGGGAGGTAATGGTGTCTCTGGTCAGGGTTATTTATGGGACGGCGGCGGTGGCGGCGGCGGCGCTTCCGATGTCCGTGTAGTAGGCGGCGTTTGGGATAATTTGAACAGCTTAAAATCCCGCATCATAGTTGCAGGCGGCGGCGGCGGGAGAGGTGTCGGTTACACTCCCTATAGCACAGTTGCCGGCGCAGGCGGCGGAGAAAATGGCGGAGCTAGTACCGGCGGCTATCAACAGATGGCAGGCGCGACCCAGGATGCCGGCGGCGCTTTCGGCAGAGGCACGGATGGCGGCATTGGTGGTGCTGTCGTCTTCGAAGGCAAAGGTGCAGGCGGCGGCGGTTACTATGGCGGCATAGGTGCGCCGTCAGGTGGTTATGCTTCAGGCTCCGGCGGCTCAGGCTACGTCAAAGGTTTACCGGAAACGACCGGCCATTCAAGCATGATGTCCACTGCACCGGAATTTACAGCTTTAACATTTACAGGCGGCGTAACAATAGCCGGACTAAACACAGGCAACGGCAAGGTAATTATAACGTTCATACCGCAGCAGAACTAAAAGGCTAGAGCTTAAAAATGAAGGCTAGGTACTATTCCCTAAGGGGATGGTACTTAGCCTTTTTCTTATTGAAATCACTACTCCTTACTCCTTGTTTCTTATTAACTACTTTTTTGTATGAACTATTTTACTGTTTTACATTTATGTAGGATTATATAATTGATGTAGGGCAAGTCAGGGTTTAATCTGCTGTATAAAATCTATACTGATTTACTGAAATTGCGGAAGCCATGCTTATTATGACAAGCAAAACCATACCACTATACCAATAAATGTTGAAGCCGTGGAAAAAGCCGCGCCCTTCGAACACATACGATGTGCGGGACTTTTGCGAGCTAAGGCTCCTACGATAAATGCCACAGTCGTCAGTGTGAGTGAGGGACGGATTTTTTCTACAGGCTTCCTGCGATTTTTTAGAAAATGTGGTATGGTTTTGCTTTTGTAAAACGCGAATTGCTGCTAAGCGGCATAGAGTTTTTTTCAATAAATTGCTACAATCATTAAACTATGAAAAGTTATATCTCGGCATTGGCTTGCCCTAAGTGTAAAAAAACTTACGATTACCGCACGGAACGGCATCTGTGCGAATGTGGTTCCCCGCTTTTGGTCGAATACGATTTAGCGGCAGTGTGTAAAAATATGAATCGGGGGGCGCTTGCAAGCCGTCCGGCAACGCTGTGGCGGTACCGCGAACTCTTGCCGGTACTGGACGAAAAAAATATTGTATCGCTGAACGAAGGCTGGACGCCGCTGCTTACACTTGAAAGGGCAGGTAAAAAACACGGCTTTGGAAGACTGCTTATGAAAGACGAGGGCATTATTCCGACCGGAACATTCAAGGCGAGGGGGGCGGCGGTCGGGGTGTCAAAGGCTAAGGAATTGGGTGTGCATGATTTTGCCATGCCGACAAATGGCAACGCGGGAGCGGCATGGGCGCTTTACGCGGCGCGGGCGGGGATAAATGCGCATATTCTAATGCCGCAGGATGCTCCGTTTATAA